>JAJPYP010000250.1 GCA_021204885.1 Prevotellaceae bacterium | reverse complement strand
TGATGATGAGGTCGTATGAAATGTGATGATGAGGTCGTATGGAAGCGCTTCCATACAACCTGTCGAAGCGCTTGAACAGACCCTGTCGAAGCGCTTCCATAGATCCTGCCGAAGCGCTTGAACAGACCTGCCGAAGCGCTTCGACAGACTATAAGGATAGTTACCCTTTCGCCGCTTCTATCTCTTTGCGCGTCAGGGGCTTTACCTTGTGCCCCAAGCGGCGGGCGCCTGTCTCGGTAATGAGATAGTCCTCCTCGTTACGCAGTCCGGTGAAGCCGCGCCACTTGTCTATCTCCCGATAGTTCAACGCATCCTCGAACTTGTGCTCGCTCCTCCACAGGTCTATCAATTCGGGAATGAAGTAGATGCCCGGCTCGATGGTGAAGACGAATCCCGGCTCCAACTCGCGGGCCAAGCGCAGGCTCTTGAAGCCGAATTGCGTGCTCTTCTCGCGCCCGGCATAGCCCACATACTTCTCGCCCAAGTTCTCCATATCGTGCACGTCAAGGCCCATCATGTGTCCCAATCCGCAGGGGAAGAAAATGGCGTAGGCACCCGAGCGGGCCATCTCCTCGGGGTTGCCCGTCACCAAGCCGATGCCCTTCAAGCCCTCGCATATCTTGGTGGCGGCAAGCAGGTGCACGTCGCGGAAGTTGATGCCCGGACGCAAGGCCTCGGTAGCCGCTCTATGGGCGGCAAGCAGTATGTCGAAGATAATCGCCTGTCGCTCGGAAAAGCGCTCGCCCACCGGAATGGTGGAGGAGAGGTCGCCCGCATAGTGCAACGGGCTCTCGGCACCGGCATCGAGCAAGAACATCTGCCCTTCGCGAAGCAGGTGCGAGCGGTCGTAGTTGTGCAGGGTGTGTCCGTTCACGGTGCCGATGATGGGGAAAGACATCTCGCACCCCGTGCGTAGCGCCACCCGCGCCACCTCGGCGGCCACTTCGCTCTCCAACATACCGGGTTTCACGGCCTTCATGGCGGCCAAGTGCATGTCCACACTGGTATCGACGGCCATCTCTATCTGCGCTATCTCTTCTTCGCTCTTGTGGTTGCGCATGTTCACCACCGCCTCGATGAAGGGAACGCTTGCCTTGGCCTCCTGCTGGTTATAGGGAATGCCGAGCAACTCTTTCAAGAGCTGCCGGTGGTCCATGCGGTAGGGCGGCAGGTAGTGTACGGTCTGGCCTTGCCCCAAGGCTTTCTTTATATATTTATGCAATGCCGCACGGGGAGCGGTCTCCTTAATGCCTACCCACGAGCTGCGCTCGGCCACCGAGGGAAGGGAACCCATCCACACGATGTCGTCGATGGTAAGGTCGTCGGCGAAGATGATTTCACGGTCGCCGTCAATGTCGATAAGGGCGCATGCCCCGGCATAGTCGGAACCGAAGTAGTAAAGGAACGTGCTGTCTTGGCGGAAGGGATAGGTATTGCCGGCATAGTTCATGCCGCTCTCTTCGTTGCCTATGAAGAGCAGCAGCCCGCTGCCCACCGCCTGCTTCAAGCGTGCACGGCGGCTTACGTAAGTATCTGCGGAAAAAAGACGCTGTTTCATATCACTTCAAACCTGCTTTAAGAGAACGTATCACGGCACTGTTGAAGCCGGCGTGGTCTAATTCATTCAATCCTTTGATGGTGACGCCGCCGGGGGTGGTTACCTTGTCGATGGCGGCTTCGGGGTGCCAGCCTGTCTCGCGTAGCAGGGAGACGGCTCCCTGCATGGTCTGCAAGGCTATCTGCTTGGCCTCGGCGGGATAGAAGCCCATCTCGCAACCGCCCTCCATCTGGGCGCGTATGTAACGCATCACGTAGGCGATGCCGCAACTGGCCATCATCATGCCCGGTGCCACCAAGGCTTCTGATACAACCAAGGTGTCGCCCACCAAGTCGTAGAGCTGCTTCACGGCCGCGAGGCTTTCGGCGCTCGTCTGCTTGCCGGCGGCGATGAAGCTCATGCTGGCACAGAACTCGGCGGCGATGTTGGGGATGACGTAGAGATACTGTCCGCCGGCTCCCAACGCCTCGGCCACTTTATCGGTGGTGTAGTTGGCCGCGTCGCTCACGATGATCTGCTTCCTTAAGTCTACCGCGCCTTTTATCTCTCCCAAGACAAGCGGCATCAACCACGGCTTCACCGCCACCACGATGATGTCGGCACCCTGTACGGCCGCCACGTTGTCGACGGTGGTCAGCAACGAGGGATGTGCTTGGCGCAAGGCGGCCAAGGTCTCTTCGTTCTTGTCGGCTACCGTGATGGCGGCGAGCCCCGCGCTTTTGGCCCAGCCGCGAACGAGTGCGCCACCCATGTTCCCGGCCCCTATTACTGCTATTTTCATTGTACTTGTTTTTAGTATTGGTCAGGGCAAAAGTAGCCCAATATCGGCGCATCGCCAAGCATCGGACAAATTATTTTAATTCGTCGCGTCAAATTTGACGATGCGCGTGCAAATGGCTAATTTCGCGCGTCAAACGAATAAAAGCGACGACTATATAAAACGACAGGCGTATGAACTTCCACATCAAATATCCCGCCAACGAAGGCGGAATGAACGAGCGCGTCAGAAGGCTGCGCAAGCAGAGCTTGGAGACTCCCGCCACGCTTACCATAGAGCGTGCCTTGATAGAGACGGCGTTCTATAAAGAGAACTACGGCAAAATGCCTAACTGCGTGCTGCGTGCCCGCAACTTCTATGAGATCTGCAAGAAGAAGACCATCTACATAGGCAAGGACGAGCTGATTGTGGGCGAGCGCGGACCCATGCCCAAAGCCGTGCCCACCTTCCCCGAGCTCACTTGCCATTCGGTAGAAGACCTGCACGTGCTCAATACGCGCGACTTGCAGCCCTACCACATCTCGCAAGAAGACATCGACACCTACGCCCGCGAGGTGATACCCTACTGGAAAGGGCGCACGCAACGGGAGCGCATCTTCGGCCACGTCGGCAAGGCGTGGGAAGAGGCTTACCATGCCGGCGTGTTCACCGAGTTCATGGAACAGCGTGCGGGCGGCCACACCGCCATGGACGGCAAGATGTACCGCCGCGGCCTGTTGGACTGCAAGGAGCTGATAGCCAGGCGCATCGCCGCCTTGGACTACATCAACGACCCCGAAGCCACCGACAAGCAGCAGGAGTTGGAAGCCATGTCCATCTCTTGCGACGCGGCCATCTTGTTTGCCGAGCGCCATGCCGACTTGGCCGAGCGGATGGCCGGGGAAGAGACCGACGAAAGGCGCAAGCAGGAACTCTTGAAGATAGCCGACGTGTGCCGCCGGGTACCCGCGCACGCCCCGCGCGACTTGCAGGAGGCCATCCAGATGTATTGGTTCGTGCACCTTGGCACGGTCACCGAGCTGAACGGATGGGACAGCATGAACCCCGGCCACATAGACCAGCACCTGTATCCTTTCTACAAGAAGGGCATCGAGGAGGGCACCTTGACAAGGGAACAGGCCAAGGAACTCATCAGCTGCTTGTGGATCAAGTTCAACAACCAGCCCGCACCGCCCAAGGTGGGCATCACGGCGTTGGAGTCGGGCACGTACAACGACTTCACCAACATCAACATAGGCGGCATAGACCGCGAGGGCAAGGATGCGGTGAACGAAGTCTCTTACATCATCCTCGAAGTACAAGAAGAGCTGCACGAGCTGCAACCCGGCCTCTCCATACACGTGTCGAAGGTAACGCCCGACGAGTTCGTGTTGGCCGGCTGCAAGGTCATACGCCAAGGGCATGGCTACCCCTCCATCTTCAACCCCGATGTCTATACCAAGGAGCTCATGCGCCAAGGCAAGAGTGAGGGCGACGCCAACGAAGGGGGTTGCTCGGGCTGCATCGAAGTGGGCGCGTTCGGCAAGGAGGCCTATATCCTGACGGGCTACTTGAACACCCCCAAGATATTGGAGATAACGCTCAATAACGGCAAAGACCCCAACACGGGCAAGCTGCTTGGCTTGGAGACGGGCGACCCACGCGGCTTCCAAAGCTACGACGAGCTGTACGAGGCCTTCCACAAGCAGATGGTCTACTTCGTGAACATGAAGTTGGGTGTGAACAACTACA
>JAJPYP010000245.1 GCA_021204885.1 Prevotellaceae bacterium | reverse complement strand
TCCAAGCCTTTGGTGAAGTCGGCTTTGTCGTTCTCCTTGTCGTTCACCTTCAGGAATACCACGTTGGCCTTGGGGAACTGCCGGGTGAAGTGGTCGTACACTTCTGAATAGAGATAGGATTGCGGCGTGTTGATTTGGTAGATGGAGGGGTTACGGTACACCGTGTTGTCTTTCGAAGTGAAAGGTATCACCAAGCGGATGCCCTGTTTGTCGGCGAAGTCGGCTAACGGCTTGATGTGTTGTGTGTAGAGTGGGCCGAAGATGATGTCCATCTGCTTCATCTCGCTCTTGGCAAGCAATGCCTGCAACGAAGCCGACGCGCTGCCCGAGTGGTAGGTGTACAGGTCGATGGAGGTGCCCGTGCGCTTCAAGCTGTCTACCGCCATCAAGAAACCTTCGTAGTACTCCACCATGCGGGCCGACTCGCTTTGTGCCGACCCTTCGGGCAGCAACGGCAGTATCAAGGCCGCCTTGATGGTGCTCAGCTGCTTGGCCGGCTTCTGGTTCTCGCTCCACAGTTCCTTGTCGGTGGGCACGGTTTGCGCGGCGGCTTGTTTCTTCTCGGCCGTGGAGTAGGGAATGCACAGGTAGCTGCCCTTCTTTATCTTCGTTCCCCCTTTCAGTTCGGGATTGGCGGCAATCAGCTCGGCCTCGGTGATGCCGTAGGCGCGGCTGATGCTGTACACCGTCTCTTTCTTCTCTACCCGGTGCATGTCGCGGCAGTTGGACTGCACGGCCGGCTGTATGGAGGTGTCGGCCGTGCCGGTGGTGGCTGTAGCGCCAGCTGTCCCGTCGGTATTGGCCGCGGCGGCCGCCTCGGCTTCGGATGGGATAAGTATGACCTGACCGATGCGGAAGTTCTGTGCGCTCAAACCGGGGTTGGCGTCGCATATCGCCTTGGCCGACACGTTGTACTTCACGGTGAGGCGGTAGAGCGTTTCCCCCGCTTCAATGGTATGGTAAGTCTGCGTCTGCACGTTGGAAGCGCCACGCGGGATGCGCAGCTGCTTCCCGGCGTATATCTTCTGTTCGCTGCCGGGGTTCAGCTTGATGATGTCGGCCTGGCTCACGCCATACATGCTGGCGATGGAGTAGAGGCTTTGCCCTTTCTCGATGGTGTGCAGGAAGTAGGATTGGTTCTCTTGCGCGTTTGCCAAGAGGCAGCAAGCGGCGGCAAGCCACAAGAAGCAGCACAGACGTTTCACCGTTTTCATCCGATAATCCACAAGTTTCTATTTAATTGTATCCAATGTTCCCCGTGCGCGGGCGGCCCGGCCACCTTATTATATTACGCGCACAAGTAGCGGCAAAGTTACTAATATGTTCCGTTCCCGCAAACGTTTCAGTCAAGAAATAATAGAAGCGCTTCAACAACTATGAGGGCGTGCCTTTTATAATAAACGCAGTCTTTAATCTCCGTCTATAATTCTTCTCTATGACCGCTGCTTAAACAGGCTGGGATTGTTCTTCCGTCACATTCCCGCTACTGACGTCCTGTGCCGCCGAACCGTTTGCATCAGTGGTATTATCGGCTACCTCTACATACTTGGGCGATGCGCCATACTTGTTTGTATGCCGCTCGCTGTCGATGCAACAGAATACGAACAATACAATCTGGTAGATAAAGATGATGAATAGGTATAAGCCGAACTTCAGAAACAATGCCAAATACAGTTCGTCACTCTCTCCGCCGGCTATCGCCATGATTAAATCATAGATAAAGGAGATGAAAAAGGCCAATAACATGAGTGCGCCGATTCCCCACCACCAACCGCTTCTGCCTGTATCATGTAACCTGCGGATGGTAAGCGGTATGGCCAGCAGGTTCAACAGCCAACCGACCGGAGGCAGCACAATCGATATGACATATATCAATAGCATGGTCCACCAGAACTCGGAACGACGGGCACGCCCACGTACCTGCATTATCTTGTTGATTGAAGCGTTAAGTGCTTGTGTAAAGCTTAAAGAGGGTATTTCCCGTATCATCTCTATGGTTATTTATAGGTCATCCAAAGCGTGTTCTTTAATTGCATAGCCAACATAAACGTTTTGCACTTTCTGTGGTTAATTCATCACAAAGATAGGAATTATCTTGTAAACACGTGCGTAAATGAAGAGAATAGTGTCAATGGTTTGCAAATTGTGTAGTCGGGTTATGGCTATGGGAAACTTACGTTTAGTCTGATGCCATAAATTGATTGCTACTCTTGTCGTGCTTTAAATCACCAGCGTCCATATCTCATCAAGGTATGAAACATACCACACGTCGTAATCGGCAGGCACAAGTCGCTTGAGTTCGCGTGCCAAGGCCATACCGCGCTCATGGAACTGGTTCAACTCCATAGAAGAGATCTCTTTCTCTTCTCTTCTTGCCGCATCGATTCTTTGAGAATCTCTCATCCAATCGGACACGCCTTGAAGGGTAAGAGTCCAGTCTTCATCATCCATTCTTACCACATCGTTCTCTTCCGGATAAATGTTTCCATAATCGAGTTCGTAATACCCAAGCACGTTATAATCAGGTCCGAAGGTTATCACTTCGCCTACCTCTCGTTGCCTTGTTTGGGGAACATGCGGTTCTCGTTTCTTATCCACAAGATAATCTTCCAAGAGAGGTGACTTGAACATATTGTAGAAATCGTAGCGTAGGAACGTATCTTCTTGCGGATATTGTTTAAGGGTAAGCCTCAATAATCCCTCATAGAAGCATCGGGTGGCTTGCTTGGGATCGCAATAGCCTGTAAGGATGAGGGGCTTGTCCGTGGAGTCGCTTCTTATCTCGACGCGCATATAGTGGGTATTATCGACTGGACAGGAACAACTATCCTCTTTCCAATCGCCCGATTTCGATACGGTTTCTTTTTTGAATGTGACAGTCAACGTATCAATGCAGTCATCGTTTGACAACCTTATCACCGCCTCATCCTCATAGACGATGGATTCCAGTCCGTGTCTGGTAGCCTCCATGTCATTGCCCAATATATCCAAGCCTTCGTAATAGGTGCGGTCGCCGATGCCGATGGTGTAGTATCCCCAAGCCTCCGGGTCGAATACAAAGTTCTCTATCTGTATGTCTCCCGTTGTAAGGGTATCGTAAGACGGTAACGTGGCCTTGACGTTTAATTGCCGCACGCCCAATGGCAATGTCTCTATCAACCATTCCTTGTCGTATGCTTCATCTTGGTGTATGGGCTTGTCATTCCGGCATACTTCCATATAGTCGGTCACCGCTTTTTTAATGCTTTCTTGGTAGGCGGACAGCTTGAAATAGCTTGAGTGGAAGAGTTGCGGGCGGCTTTCCGACTGCAACGTCCATTGATAGGCTCTTTTTTGGAACAGCACGCAATCTACATGGCATGGCACCTCTTCCGTTTCATCCGGCAGATAGAGTGTTATATGTTTGTTCTCGAACACGGAATTGATTAGGTCGAAGATGCCTTTAACTCGTAACAAATGTTCGCCTATTTGCACGAAGATGCCCCACTTGCCGTTCACTTCCCGGCACTGCAAGTCAAAGGGGACGCTTCTCTTCTCCATTTCCGAGGGGACTCTCCCGGATTGTTCTTGATGTCTCTTCGCGCTTTCTCGTTTATTTGGTATCGTTTCCATAAAGTGATTAGGTTATTAATGGGTTTATACTATGTTTACTGTTCATTTCATGCTGACGATGGGGTTAGGTTTGCTGTGTACAAAGATACTGATATTTTTTGAATGGCGGTGGGTTGGCTCTTGCTTTTTGTTCTTCTGCTACTTTTGGCTTGCATGTTTTAGCGTTGTGGGTTCTACGGCTATGCCGATATGGTAGGCGTAGCCATTGGGGAAAATCTTCGCACTACGCTCGCCTAAGCGCATGCCATGCGCTTGCTCGGCTTCGTGAGGCGATTTTCTCCCAATGACTGCGCTCGAGTAATCGGCTTGGCTTCAGCTTTTCATGTGTGGGTTCAACGGCTTGGCTGCTCCATCTTGCTCTTCTTTTTACACTCTTCTTGCGTGTTTTAGCGTTGTGGGTTCTACGGCTATGCTCGATAGTTTAGGCGTAGTCATTGGGGAAAATCTTCGCACTACGCTCGCCTA
>JAJPYP010000113.1 GCA_021204885.1 Prevotellaceae bacterium | reverse complement strand
GGTGCTTATCTGCCTTATCACCCGGTCGTGAATTAACTGATAATACAGTGTACCCTCCTTGGAACAGACAGAAGAGGGGCGGAATTTTACTTTCACAGTTGCCATATAATGAAATATTAAAAAATAACATGGCTCAAGGAATAAAAATTCTGCCTATCTGCATTGCCAGTCATTTTTTTGTTCATATATATTATAAAAAGCGCCCCCGCCCCTATATCATCATAAAAGATTCGCAACAGAATGCGTGACCACGAAAAAAGGGCCGTGTCACCGTGGTGACATAGCCCTTTCATTGCAAACCGGATAAATTGTCTATTACTTACGCTCACCCAGTTTGGCATCTACCATGCAAATGTGAGGACCGGCTTTCTTGAGCATATCCACAATGCCTGCGGCGGTAGCTTCCTCTTCTACCTGCTCGCGTACAAAGCCCCAGAGGAAATCCTGCGTGGCCTTGTCGTTCTCGGCTGAAGCCAAGTCAACCAATGCATCGATGAGTTGCGATACATGGCACTCGTGTTTGTAAACCTGCTCGAAGAGCTCTAACGGCGTACCGAACTCCCCGGGAACTTCGTCAATCTTGCCCACCTTGGCAACGCCGCCGCGTTTGAACAAGTAACCTGCCATCTCCAAGGCATGTTCGTTCTCTTCGTTCCATTGTTTCTTCATCCAGTGGGCCATTCCGTTAAAACCCTCCTTCTCCAAGTAGAAGGACATGGACAAATAGAGGTTGGCCGACCACATCTCGGCCACAATCTGCTCATTAATGGCATTCTGCAATTTCTCTGTAATCATAATCGTAATTTATTAAAGTTAATAAAACAAGTCCATTCATGAATAGTCGACTATATCAACTCGTCGGAGAGATACCCTTTGGGCAGCTCCCGGCAATTATAGCACGAAGCCATGACTTCACCGTAAGCGCCGGCCGAACGCAGCGCCACCAAATCGCCCCGCTTCGTGCCGTTCAAGTCGATGGCTTTCCCGAACACGTCGGACGACTCGCAGATGGGACCCACCACGTCGTAAGCCTGCATGGGTTCGTCGGAAGTGATGTTCTCTATTTTATGGTACGCTTGGTAGAACGCCGGCCGTATCAGCTCGGTGAAACCGGCATCTAATATGGCGAACCGCTTGTTCACGCCCTGCTTCACATAGAGTACCTTGGCGATGAGCGAGCCGCACTGGCCCACGATGGAACGCCCCGGCTCGAAGTGCAGCGTCTGCCAAGGACGCAGCTTCAAGGCGTTGCGGTAAGTGTTGAACCAAGCTTGAAAATCGGGTATGGGCTGGCGGTTGGGGTGGCTGTAGTCAATGCCCAGGCCTCCGCCCACATTGATGTGACCCACGCGCACGCCCCGCGCCTCTAATTTATCCTGCAACTCGTTCACGCGGTTGCACAGCGCCGTAAAGTCGCCCATATCCAGTATTTGGGAGCCGATGTGGAAATGGAGTCCCTCGAACCGCACATGCTCCATGCCCCGCGTCCTGTCGATGACCCTGTCCATATCCTGCATGCTGATGCCGAACTTGTTCTCGGCTAATCCCGTGGTGATGTGCGCATGGGTATGGGCACCCACATCGGGATTGATGCGGAAAGCCACCCGTGCGGTTTTTCCTTTGGCGGCGGCTATCTTGTCTATGACTTCCAGCTCGGGCTCCGACTCCACATTGAAGCAGAAAATGCCGTATTCCAGCCCCAACTCAATCTCCCAATCGGCCTTGCCCACGCCTGCAAAGACAATCTTGTCCGCAGGGAAGCCCGCCTGCACGGCCGCACGTATCTCCCCGCCGCTCACACAATCGGCACCCAGCCCGTACCCGCTGATGATGGAGAGCAGCTTGGGGTTGGCGTTCGCCTTGACGGCATAATGCACCACGTAGTTCCCTTGCTTCTCCATGACGGAGCGCACCACCGAGAGCGTGTCGCGCAACACCTTCGTGTCATAATAATAAAAAGGTGTGCTGAGACGGCGGAATTTGTCTATAGGAAAAGTCCCTTTCATAACCCAATGACGTAAACCGGTGTATCACTTGCCGTTGAACAGCATGTCGCTGAGCGACTGCAAAGCCTTCTTCTTGTCGCACTCGCGTATGAGGAAAGAGATGTTGAAGTTGCTGCCGCCGTAGGAAATCATGCGCACCGGGATGTTGCGCATGGCATCCAGCGCCTTGGCCTCGAAGCCCACGTTCTCCCACTCCAAATCGCCCACCACGCAGACGATGCACATATCCCGGTCCACCGTAACGGTGCCATATTTCTTCAAGTCGTCGAGTATCTCGTTGAGGTGCTTGGTATTGTCTATGGAGACCGACACGCCTACTTCCGAGGTGCATATCATGTCGATGGAAGTCTGGTAACTCTCGAATATCTCGAACACCTTGCGCAGGAAACCGTAGGCCAACAACATGCGGCTCGACTTGATCTTGATGGCCGTGATACCGCTCTTGGCCGCCACGGCCTTGATCTTGCCCGTCTCGGTGTCGTTGGAAATCAACGTGCCGGGAGCCGAAGGGTCCATCGTGTTGAGCAAGCGCACCGGTATGTTGGCATACTTGGCCGGCTGCACGCACGTGGGGTGCAATATCTTCGCACCGAAGTAGGCCAGCTCGGCAGCCTCCTCGAAACGCAGGTGACGCACGGGCGCGGTCTTGTCCACGATGCGCGGGTCATTGTTGTGCATGCCGTCTATGTCCGTCCATATCTGTATCTCGGAAGCGTCGATGGCGGCACCTATCAACGAGGCGGTATAGTCGCTGCCGCCGCGCAACAGGTTGTCCACTTCGCCGTATGCGTTGCGGCAAATAAAGCCTTGGGTAACGTACAGGTCGGCCTCGGGATACAAATCCAGTTGCAGCTTCAGCTTCTCCTTGATGTAGACCGGGTCGGGTTCGGCGTTCTTGTCCGTGCGCATGTATTCCAAGGCGGGAATGAGCACCGACTTCACGCCGCACTCCTGCAAGTAGTAGTTCATCATGGCCGAGGATATCAGTTCACCTTGTGCAAGGATAACCTTCTCCTCGAAGAGCGTGAAGAGGTCTTTGGTATAGGAACGGATGCAGTCGAAATGCGATTTTATCAGTTCCATTCCCTTGCGTTTATACTCCTCGGTAGCATACAGCTCACCCACATGCTTGCGGTAGACGCTCTCCAAGCGGTTGATGATCTCATTGGCACCTTCGGGATTCTTCTTGTAGAGGTAATCCGAAATCTCCACCAACGTGTTCGTCGTACCCGACATGGCCGAAAGCACCACAATCTTGCACTCCCCGTCCATAATCAATTTGGCAACTTCACGCATCCGCTGTGCCGAGCCTACCGAAGTCCCTCCAAATTTCAATACTTTCATTTTCGTTACTCTATTAAGTTGGTTTATATTCCATTGTCATTGTCCGTTTCCGCCTGATCGGGAGTAGCCGCATACTCCTCCGTAACCTCCGTAATGGTATGGTTGGCGCAACGCAGCACCTTCCCGGGAAACTCCCGGATGAGTTGCAGGTTGTGCGTGGTCATCACCACGAGCGACCCCCCTTGGCTGATGCCGTGCAGCAAGGCGGTAATGGCACGTCCCGTCTCCACGTCAAGGTTGCCCGTAGGCTCGTCGGCAAGGATAATCTCGGGCGAATTGAGCACGGCACGTGCAATCACGACACGCTGCTGCTCGCCGCCCGAGAGTTCGTTGGGCAGCTTGTAGCCCTTGTTCTCCATCCCCACTAAACGGAGCACCTCGTCTATGCGGTCCTTGATCTCTCCCCGGTTCTTCCAGCCGGTGGCGCGAAGCACGAAACCAAGGTTCTGGTAGACGGTGCGGTCTATGAGCAACTGGAAATCCTGGAACACGATACCTAATTTGCGGCGCAAACGCGGAATGTGCTTGCGCTTGATGTGCGACATGTCGTAACCCAACACCTCGGCCGTTCCCGAGGCGATATCCAACTCGCCGTAGAAGGTCTTCAACAAGCTGGTCTTGCCGGTACCCACTTTACCTATCAAGTAGACAAACTCCCCTTGGTGAAGCTCTAAATTCACATCGGCCAACACACACAACTCCTGCTGGTGTATCTCCACGTCCTTGTAT
>JAJPYP010000080.1 GCA_021204885.1 Prevotellaceae bacterium | reverse complement strand
CTACCCCATGGACCAGATACCCGACGAGAAATACAAGCTGCCCTCGTTCGTGTGGCTGGACTACATCCGTCCGCGCGACAAGGACGACATCTTCAATTGGATAGGCAAGCACGAAAACGAAAAGCTTAAGAAGATAGAACGCACTCCGCCGGCCTCGCCGCGCGACATGCACATAGAACGACAGAAAAACAAAAAATAAGCGCCATGGGAATGTTTACAATGCGGAAACCCCGCGGTTTCCACCATCCGTACATCTACGTGGATGAGCGGAAAGAGCGGTTGGCCAAGATGGAAGAGGATGCCAAGCGCGAACTGGGCATGCTGCCCCCCAAAGAGTTCAACCCCGAAGACATCAGGGGCAAGTTCATCGAAGGCACCACGCACCTGAAACGCCGCAAGGAGAGCGGACGCAAGCCCATACATGCGGGTGTGCTCATCATCCTCATTGTGGTACTCTTCTACATTTGGTACGCCATCAGCAACGGCATTATATGAGCGACATCATCCGTCTCTTGCCCGAAGTGGTGGCCAACCAGATTGCCGCCGGCGAGGTGATACAACGCCCCGCCTCGGTAGTCAAGGAGCTTATGGAGAACGCCGTCGATGCAGGTGCCAAGGAGATACAGGTACTCATCACCGATGCCGGCAAGAGCTGTGTCCAAGTGATTGACGACGGCAAAGGCATGTCGCCGGCCGATGCCTGCCTGGCCTTTGAACGCCACGCCACCTCCAAGATAAAAGAGGCCGCCGACCTCTTCGCCCTGCACACCATGGGCTTCCGGGGCGAAGCCCTTGCCTCTATCGCTGCCGTGGCCGAAGTAGAGCTCAAGACACGCCAAGCCGGCGATGAATTAGGCACAAGGGTAGCCATCGTAGGCTACCATTTAGAGACACAAGAGGCCGTTGCCTGCCCCGTGGGAGCCAACTTCGCGGTAAAGAACCTCTTCTTCAACGTACCGGCCCGCCGCAAGTTCCTCAAAGGGAACGTCACCGAAGAGAACAACATCCTGACCGAGTTCGAACGCATCGCCTTGGTACACCCCGAAGTGTCGCTCCACCTCTACAAGAACGGCACGGAACTGTTGCACTTGCCGTCCATGCCCCTGCGCCAACGCATCCTCACCCTCTTCGGCAAGAAGATGAACGAGCAGTTGCTCCCCCTGTCGGTCGACACCACCTTGGTGAAGATAAACGGTTATGTAGGCAAGCCCGAAACAGCCCGCAGAAAAGGCAACCGCCAATACTTCTTCGTCAACGGCCGCTACATGCGCCACCCCTACTTCCACCGGGCGGTCATGGAGGCCTACGAAGGACTTATTCCCGCCGGCCTGCAACTCTCCTACTTCATCTATTTTGAAGTCGACGCGGCGAATATCGACGTGAACATCCACCCCACCAAGACCGAAATCAAGTTCGAGAACGAGCAAGCCATCTGGCAGATACTCATGGCGGCCGTCAAAGAGGCGTTGGGACGGTTCAGTGCCGTGCCCACCATCGACTTCGACACTACCGACAGGCCCGACATCCCCGTGTACGACCGCGACCACCCCGCCACGCCTCCCCAAGTGCATTACAACCCCGATTACAACCCCTTCAAGAACAACGGAGGCGGCTACAACCGTAGCGGCCGCACGCAAGACGTGAACTGGGAAGCGCTCTATGGCGGCTTGGAGAAGGCCGGCATGCCCAAGCCCTATCCCCCGCAGGAAGCGCAAGGCATGTATCTGTCGGAAGGCACGCCCGAAGCCTACCTGCCCACCCCCTCCCCACTCTTCGGTCCCGCGACGGGCAACATGGAGAAGAGCGTGCCCCACTTGCAGTTCAAGGGGCGGTACATACTTACCTCCACCAAATCGGGGCTGATGCTCATCGACCAGCACTTGGCCCACGTGCGCATCCTCTTCGACCGCTTCATGGCCCAAATAAAGCAGCGGCAAGGCGCCTCGCAAGGCCTGTTGTTCCCCGAAATGATACAACTCCCCCCGTCGGAAGCCACCGTGTTGGAAAGCCTTTGGGACGATTTAGCCGCCATAGGCTTCGACCTGAGTCCCTTGGGGCAAGGCAACTACGCCATTAACGGCGTTCCCGCCGGCATCGAAGGCCTAAGCCCCGTGGAGTTGCTGCGCAACATGGTACTCACCGCCATTGAACAGGGGAACGACGTGAAAGAAGAGATACAGACCATCCTCACGCTCACCCTTGCCCGTGCGGCCGCCATTGTCTACGGGCAAGCGCTCACCCAAGAGGAGATGTCGGATATAGTAGACCGCCTCTTCGCCTGCGAGACTCCCAACTACACCCCCGACGGGCACACCGTGCTTGCCGTCCTCAAAGAAGAGGATATAGACAAACTCTTCAAATAAGCGTGGGCCCTCACGCTTTAGACAGGCGAAGCGAAGCCCGTTTTGTCGTATGTTTTCACAGCAGGCGAAGCGTGTCGTCGCAACGGCTGTAATCCGTCTCTTCCCTCCCTTAGAAGGGTGCCGAAACACGGCATCCGCCACTATTTTCGCCCATTTAACAATTATTACTACAATCTCGTGAACAAAATCGCGTTTCAAACGTTTATAACACGTAAAGCAACCTACAGCAACATGACCAAATGAGTGTTTTGTTTATCTGTTTCTTAGAGAGAGGACCCGGAAGTTAGGTGTATTGGAAAGTGGCTTTTTCCCAAATCAAATTCATTTTCTTTATTATAACTTCTATAGACAACCACCTTAACCAATGGGATAATCGGGGAGACTTGCAAGGCAAGGAGCAGGATTCATTCCACTGCAGACTTGCATGCAAGTCTCTTTTTTTCAAGGCACTCCAAGTCCTTTCTTGGATTGGGGACGAAAGCTTTCGTTACGATGAAACAAAAGCTTTTCTTAGGGTGAAACAAAAGCTTTTCTTAGGGTGAAACAAAAGCACTCACCCTAAGAAAAGCTTTCTGTCTACTTCTCGGGTATCACCTCGTTCAGGCAAGCGATGGCGTTGAGCGTGCGCGGATAGCCTATGTAAGGCAGCAGCTGGGTGACTACGGCCAAGAGCGTGTCCTTGTCGTTGTCCACGTTGACGTTGCCCGCGATGTGCCCCTTCACTTGCGGCTCGCAGCCGCCAAGGGAGACGAGGATGGCGAAGGTGAGCAGCTCACGTTGCCGCTTGTCCAGGGCGGGGCGCGTCTGGTAATCGCCGAAGCAGTTGGCCGAGAGATACTGCTGGATGTGCAGTTGGTTGGCCGGTGCCCACCGGTACATATTCCCGATTGTCTCCTTGCCGAATATCTCCTCTTGCAAGGCACGCCCCTTCTCCATGCGGTCGGCCTGCGTCACCACGGCTTGCGGCGCGAGCTTGGGGTCGATACCTTTGGCCCAGAGCAAGTCGTTGACCAAACGGAGCATATCCTCCACACGCGACATGCCCGCGTAGGGCACGGCGTGGTAAACGATCTCCTTTATTTCCAAAGGAGTCATGCCATTGGCAAGCGCGGCCTCCACGGTATGGTGCAGGAGGCTCTTGGCACCTATGGCCACCGCCGAAGCCATGGTCACGGCGATGCGGGTGCGCTCATCGAGCGTGCCGTATTGCCGCGTCTGGCCGAAGGCGAAGTCGTTGAAGACATCCATGAGTTCAGCATCGGTGGCTTGCAGCGAATGGCCGTCGGCAGGATACCATGCCTGCAAGTTGGCTTTGGCCTCGGCGGTAAGGCCAACTCCCTGTGCGGTGGCCTCCAAATAGGCGGCATCGTCTACCGGCTCCAACCACGTGCTTTGGTTGTTTTGCGGGTTGGTGGTGATGGCCAAGTGCGAGAACCAGCTGTCGGGGGCGGCCCCGTGCCAATGCACCACATTAGGAACTATCTCCACCACATCGCCCGGCAACAAGAGGCGTGCAGGCTGTCCTTTCTCTTGGTAATAGCCCTTGCCGGCCACGGCGATGAGCAGCTGTCCGCCCGTATGGCTATGCCAGTTGTTGCGGCATCCCGGCTCAAAGGTGACGTTGCTCACGGGGCAGTTCAACGCATCGTTGGAGGTCAACGGGGCCAAGTAAGACTTGCCGATGAAATACTGCGCGAAGGCATCGTTGGGACCGCCTGTGGGG
>JAJPYP010000075.1 GCA_021204885.1 Prevotellaceae bacterium | reverse complement strand
ATATCGCACTAGTTCGTGCGCTTCGAGCTCATGGATATGGATACGGCCACACAGCGGCGCAAGATGTACACCGAGCAAGAGGTCTTCGTGGGAGGAGAGCTCTCCAAACGCCAAGGGAAGACGCTGCACTACAACGTGAACGGCGAGATAGGCATCCTCGACAAGGCATTAGGACAGTTCCGCGTAAACGGACAAGTAGACGTGAACCTCCTCTTCCGCAAGGACACGCTCACCCTGCGTGCCAAGGGATTGGTGGAGAACGTGCTTCCTGACTTCTACATGCGCCATTACCACTCCAACCACTTTGCGTGGGACAATGACGATATGGACAAGGAGTTCCGCATGCGTGTGTGGGGAGAGTTGGAACTGCCTCGTTGGGGCACCTTCCTGCAAGCGGGCGTGGAGAACGTCAAGAACTACACCTACTTCAACCAGAACGCCATCCCCACCCAAGAGAGCGGCAACATCCAAGTGCTCTCGGCCACGCTCAGGCAAGACTTCCACTTGGGCGTGCTGCACCTTGACAACGAGGTTATCTGGCAGAAGTCGAGCAACGACCGGGTGCTTCCCTTGCCACAGCTCTCGCTCTACCACAACCTCTATCTGTTAGGAAAGGTAGCCAAGAAGGTGCTCACCGTGCAGTTGGGAGCCGACGTGCGCTTCTTCACCAAGTACCACGCCCCCGCCTATACGCCCGCCATCCAGCAGTTCAACTTGCAGTCCGACGACGACATGGTGGACATAGGCGGTTACCCCATCGTCAACGTCTATGCCAACGTACACTTGAAGCGCACGCGCATCTTCGTGATGATGTACCACGTGAACCAAGGCATGGGCACGTCCACCTACTTCTTGGTTCCCCACTACCCCATCAATCCCCGTCTGCTCAAGATAGGGGTATCTTGGAATTTCTATGACTGACACTTGGAAAGGATGCATGGCGATGAAGCGGACCAGACTATTGAAATATGTGGCATTGGGGTTGGTGGCAGCCATAGCGGCCACCTTCGTGTGGCACCCTGCCCGGAAGCACGGGCAAGCACGCGACTACGCCGAGATAGCCCGCGAAGGCGTGCTTCGTGCCGTTACCGAATACAACTCCTTCGGCTACCATGCCGAGGGCGACTCGGCCGGCGGATACTATTATGAACTAGTCGAAGCCTTCGCCCGCGAGCATGGCATGCAGGCTGAGGTCACGCCCCTGATGGAGTTCGGCGAGCGGTTGAAAGGATTGTCCGAGGGCAAGTACGACCTCATCGCTTACGGCATGCCGGTGACTACCGAGCTGAAGGACTCCCTTCTGTTTACCCTGCCCGTGCTGCTCAACAGGCAAGTGTTAGTGCAACGCAAGGAGGCGACCCACGAAGAGGAAAAGGCCGATAAAGGAAAGCGTCATGTCTCCGACACGAAGCGCACTCCCTACATCCACAGCTCGCTCGACTTGGCCGGCAAGACGCTGCACGTGGTCAAGGACTCGCCCGTGAAGCTACGCATACGCAACTTGGGCGAAGAGATAGGCGACACCATCTATGTGGAAGAAGTGGAGCGCTACGGACCCGAACAGCTTGTCGCCTTGGTGGCGCACGGCGACATAGACTACGCGGTGTGCGACGAGAACATCGCCCGCACGGCCGCCGAAACGCTTGACGGGATAGACATCAACACCGCCATCAGCTTCACCCAGTTCTATGCTTGGGCCGTGGACAAGCGTTCGCCGGTGCTGCTCGACAGCCTGAACGCATGGTTGGAAAGGCAGCATCTTATGACAGACTACAAATGACAATAAACAAATAAAGAAGGGATAAAAAGATGGGAACAATTACAGTCGAAAGTATTGTCAACGACTTGCGTTATCTACAGTTGTTGTCGCGCAGTTTTCCGACCATTGCCGATGCAAGCACGGAAATCATCAACTTGACAGCCATTCTGAACCTGCCCAAAGGAACAGAGCACTTCCTCACCGACATACACGGTGAGTACGAGGCTTTCCAGCACGTATTGAAGAACGCTTCGGGTGCCGTGAAGCGTAAAGTAGACGAGATCTTCGGGCACACGTTGCGCGAGAGCGAGAAGAAGGAGTTGTGTACCTTGATATACTACCCCCAAGAGAAACTCCAATTGGTCAAGGAGAAGGAGGACGACTTGGAAGACTGGTACCAGATAACCTTGAACCAACTCATCAAGGTGTGTCAGAACGTCTCGTCCAAATACACCCGTTCCAAGGTGAGCAAGGCCATGCCTCCCGAGTACTCCTACATCATCCACGAGCTGCTGCACGAATCGAGCATTGACCCCAACAAGGGAGCCTACATCAACGGCATCATCAGCACCATCATCTCCACCAAGCGGGCCGACGACTTCATCATCGCCATGTGCAACCTCATACAGCGGCTCACCATCGAGGTGCTGCACATCGTGGGCGACATCTACGACCGCGGCCCGGGCGCACACATCATCATGGACACGCTTTGCGACTACCACAACTTCGACATACAGTGGGGCAACCACGACATCCTGTGGATTGGCGCGGCCTCGGGCAACGACGCCTGCATAGCCAACGTCATCCGCACGGCCATGCGTTACGCCAACTTGGGCACGCTCGAAGACGGCTACGGCATCAACCTGCTGCCGCTGGCCACCTTTGCCATGGAAGCCTATAAAGACGACCCCTGCACCCTCTTCCTGCCCAAGATAGACTACAACGACATACAAGGCAACAGCGAGAAGACCATACGCCTCATCGCGAAGATGCACAAGGCCATCACCATCATACAGTTCAAGCTCGAAGCCGAGATCATCGACCGCCGTCCCGAACTGGGCATGGAGGGACGCAAGCTCCTGCACTTGGTGGATTACAAGCGGGGCGTGTTCGTCTATAACGGGAAAGAGTACTCCATGCGCGACACCATGTTCCCCACCGTCGACCCGGCCCATCCTTACCGGCTCACCACAGAAGAGCGCGAGTTAGTAGACAAGATACACGCCTCGTTCATGAACAGCGAGAAATTGGCCAAGCACATGCACTGCCTGTTCACCTACGGCAGCATGTTCATGGTAAGCAACAGCAACCTGCTCTACCACGCCTCCATCCCCATGAACGAGGACGGCACGTTCAAGCAAGTGCGCATCGGCAGCAAGGAGTATGCGGGCAAGAAGCTGCTGAGCAAGACCGACCAGCTCATCCGCAAGGCCTATTTAGACGAGGAAGACTCCGAAGGGAAGAGCTTCGCCCGCGACTACATGTGGTACCTGTGGTGCGGCCCCGACGCCTCCTCGTTCGACAAGGACAAAATGGCCACCTTCGAGCGCTACTTCGTCTCTGACAAGGAGCTGTGGAAAGAGGCCAAAGGCAACTATTACACCCTGCGCAACCGTGCCGACATCTGCGACAAGATACTCAGGGAGTTCGGCGTGGAACCCGGCCCGCACTCCCACATCATCAACGGCCACGTGCCCGTGAAAATCATCAAAGGCGAGCAACCCATCAAGGCCGACGGCAAGCTGCTGGTCATCGACGGGGGCTTCTCCAAGGCTTACCAACCCGAGACGGGCATCGCCGGCTACACCTTGGTTTACCACTCGCGCGGCATGCAGTTGGTACAGCACGAGCCGTTCCAAAGCCGGCAGAAGGCCATCGCCGAAGGGCTCGACATCAAGTCGACCACGTTCCTGATCGAGTTCAACCAACAGCGCATGATGGTGAAAGACACCGACAAGGGAAAAATCCTGCAAGCCCAGATAGAAGACCTGAGCAAACTGCTCGTGGCCTACCGCACGGGCCTTATCAAGGAGCGCGACCCGCAAATCTTGGAGCGCGATTGACAGAGAACTTGGAGCGGGATTGACGGAGAACCGCAAACCTGCAAGCAAGGTAGCAGGCCACTCATGGCCTGCTACCTTGCTTTTTATATACCTATAACCCTTATAAATAGGACACGTTTCCATGGTTTCCACAGACTCGATTCTTCAGTATCTAAGGAATACTATTCTTATACTCTGTTCAAGCGCTTCGGCAAGTCTGTTCAAGCGCTTCGGCAAGTCTGTTCAAGCGCTTCGGCAGTACCTGTTCAAGCGCTTCGGCAGTACCTGTTCA
>JAJPYP010000046.1 GCA_021204885.1 Prevotellaceae bacterium | reverse complement strand
TTGCAGGAGCCTACGGTGATGCCCACCCGCATTCCTAATCTCTTGGTGAACGGCGCTTCAGGCATCGCGGTGGGAATGGCCACCAATATGCCCACGCACAACCTCTCGGAAGTAATCGACGCTTGCGTGGCTTTCATAGAAAACAACGACATCTCCATCGAGGAGTTGATGAACTACGTGAAGGCACCCGACTTCCCCACGGGAGGCTACATCTATGGCATGAGTGGCGTGCGCGAGGCTTACCTGACGGGTCGCGGCCGCGTCGTCATGCGGGCCAAGGCCGAGATAGAGAGCGGAGGCACGCACGACAAGATTGTCGTCACCGAGATACCCTACGGGGTGAACAAGGCGGAACTGGTCAAGGCCATCGCCGAATTGGCCGTGGAAAAGAAGATAGAGGGCATAGCCAACGCCAACGACGAGTCCGACCGCGAAGGCATGCGTATCGTCATAGACTTGAAACGCGACGCCAACGCCAACGTCATCCTGAACAAGCTCTACAAAATGACCGCCATGCAGACCTCCTTCGGAGTGAACAACGTGGCGCTGGTGCACGGCCGTCCAAGGCTGCTCAACTTGAAGGAACTCGTACAGTATTTCGTGGAGCACCGGCACGACGTGGTTATCCGCCGCACGCGCTACGACTTGAAGAAGGCCGAGGAACGGGCACACATCTTGGAGGGACTCATCATCGCATCGGACAATATAGAAGAGGTGATACGCCTTATACGTGCCGCCTCCACGCCGGCCGAGGCCGTCAACTCGTTGATGGAACGTTTCAACTTGAGCGAGGTGCAGGCACGTGCCATCGTGGACATGCGGTTGCGCCAACTCACCGGGCTTTTGCAAGAGCAGCTGCACGCCGAATTGGACGAAGTGCTCAAATTGATTGAACATTTGAACCAAATACTCTCGGACGACGGGATGTGCCGCCAAGTAATCAAGGACGAGCTGTTGGAAGTGAAGGCCAAGTATGGCGACGCACGCCGCTCGGAGATTGTCTACTCTTCCGAGGAGTTCAATCCGGAAGATTTCTATTCAGATGACGAGATGATCATCACCATCTCTCACATGGGTTACATCAAACGCACGCCGCTGAGCGAGTTCCACGCACAGAACCGAGGTGGAGTAGGGTCGAAGGGTAGCGATACGCGCGACGAGGATTTCGTGGAGCACATCTACCCGGCTACCATGCACAACACCATGATGTTCTTCACCCAACAAGGCAAGTGCTACTGGCTGAAGGTGTACGAGATACCCGAAGGCTCCAAGAGCTCCAAGGGGCGTGCCATACAGAACTTGCTGAACATCGATGCGGGCGATGCCGTCACGGCCTACCTGCGTGTGAAGAACTTGGACGATACCGAATTCATCAACTCGCATTACGTGCTCTTCTGCACCCGGCAAGGCGTCATCAAGAAGACGCTTTTAGAGCAATACTCACGCCCGAGGCAAAACGGTGTGAACGCCATCACCATCCGCGAGGACGACCGCGTCATAGAGGTGCGCATGACCAACGGCGACAATGAAATCATCATCGCCAACCGTAACGGTCGTGCCATACGCTTCCATGAAAGCGCCGTGCGTGAAATGGGGCGTACCGCCACGGGCGTGCGCGGCATCACGCTCGACGACGACCCTGACGATGCCGTAGTGGGCATGGTCTG
Organism: Prevotellaceae bacterium; assembly: GCA_021204885.1. Next base: position 2,432 of record JAJPYP010000046.1, on the reverse strand, counting down.
CATCAAGGATACCAAGGAGGAGAGCGTCATGGTAGTTTCCGAGCAAGGCTACGGCAAGCGTTCCGACGTGGAGGATTACCGCAAGACCAACCGAGGCGGCAAGGGCGTGAAGACGTTGAACATTACCGAGAAGACGGGCAAATTAGTAGCCATCAAGTCGGTTACCGACGACCACGACCTGATGATCATCAACAAATCGGGCATTACCATCCGCCTGAATGTGGCCTCCATACGTATCATGGGGCGTGCCACGCAAGGCGTGCGGCTCATCAACTTGGAGAAGCGGAACGACGAGATCGGTTCCGTGTGCAAGGTCACCTCGCGAACGGATGAGCCCGAGAATGTAGACGGGGAGGTCATAACGCCTGAAACCAAGGAGAATACACACGATTAATAAGGACAGATTATAGAGACATTCAAACAAATTTAAATTCAAATCTTTACGAACATGAAAAGAGTTCTGTTTTCAATGGTTTTATTGCTTGTGGCTGGTTTTACCTTCGCACAAGTGAAGAATGTGAAAGATGCCAAGAGCATCGCTAACGGGACCAACCCCGACTTTGACAAGGCCGAACAGTTGATCAACGCTGCCTTGACCGATTCCGAGACGAAGGATGACCCCAACACTTGGGATGTAGCCGGTTTCATCCAGAAGCGCATCGGCGATACGCAAATGGAGAAGGCCTACCTGCGTCAGCCTTACGACACGATGAAAGTGTATGACAGTGCACTTGAAATGTGCAAATACTACATGAAGTGTGACGACTTGGCCCAAATTCCCGATGAAAAGGGTAAAATCAAGAACAAATATCGTAAGCCCAACGGCGACTCCATGCTTGGCGCACGTGGTAACTTGATTAACGGCGGCATCACTTATTTCAACAACGATGACAACAAGAAAGCCATGGAGTTCTTCGGCATGTACATCGACATGGCCAAATCGCCCATGTTAGAGAGCCAGCACCTGCTGCAAACCGATACCGTTTTGCCGCAAATCGCTTACTATGCAGCATTGGCAGCCATAAAGATGGAAGACTATAAGAGCGTGAAGGAGTATGCTCCATACGGCAAGACCGACAAAGAGGTGGGCAAGTATGCCATGGAATTCTACTGCACGGCTTTAAAGAACCTCGATGAGACCGACGCATTCTTGGCCGCCCTGAAAGAGGGTCTCGAGATGTATCCAGAACACGACTACTTCTTCGCCAACTTGATTGATTACTACACCAACAACGAGAAATTCGACGAAGCCCAAAGCTTTGCCGACGAGATGCTGGCCAAGGATCCCACAAACACCTTCTACCTCTATGTAAAGGGCTTCCTTTACTATAATATGAAGGATTACGACAACGCCATAGCCGCTTTCCAGAAGCTTATCGATGTTGACCCTGACTATGCCCAGGCTTACTCTTACTTGGGTGTGATTTACTGCATCCAAGCTCAGGACTTCTCCGAGCAGGCCACGGCCGACGTGAACGACCCGAAATACGAGGAAGAACAAGCTACTTTGCGCGGTTTCTATGAGAAGGCACGTCCCGTCTATGAGAAGGCTCGCCAGCTGAAACCCGATGAGACTGACCTGTGGCTCAACGGTCTGTACCGTGTTTACTACAACCTGAACATGGGACCTGAATTTGAAGAGATAGAAAAGCTGATGCAATAAAGCAATGACTTGTAACATAACACTTTGGTTGTAATAGATTGAAGTGCTACTTTAATAATGCGCATCGAGGCTTCCGAAGCCTTCCTTAAGGAGGTGACGGAAGCCTTTTGAAGCGAAAATGAAGTTCTTTACGATTCATTTCTCAGTAGCATTATAAAACATTTTTGTTCATTTTAAATGTAAAGCCCGGCTTGGTTCTCATGGCCGGGCTTTTTTGTATTCCTGACTTGGATATAGCGCTTTAAGTCAAAGAGCGTCGAAAACTTTCGTTATAGGAAGTAGAATACAATGATGAGGTTGAATCGAAGCGCTTCCATTCGGTCTATCGAAGCGCTTCGATTCAACCTATGCAAGCGCTTCCATACAACCTGCCGAAGCGCTTGAGCAGGTGTGCCGAAGCGCTTGAGCAGATGTGCCGAAGCGCTTGAGCAGATGTGCCGAAGCGCTTGAACAGGTACTGCCGAAGCGCTTGAACAGGTACTGCCGAAGCGCTTGAACAGACCTTGCCGAAGCGCTTGAACAAAACTGCCGATACGCTTCGACAGAATATAAGCATAGTATTCCTTAGATGCTGAAAAACCGGTTCTTCAGATTTGCGCAAGACTTACATGGATTTGGTGAATAATTGTCGATTGACCTTTATATCGGTATATTGTCCGGCACTTACACGGGCCATTTATGGGTGTATGCCTACTTATTCAATAACCCATAGAATAACTGCCGGCAATTACAAGGAAGCGTTTTCATTAGTATCAGCATTATGTTTAAT
>JAJPYP010000140.1 GCA_021204885.1 Prevotellaceae bacterium | reverse complement strand
ACAGTTCTTTGAGCGTGCGCTCTTCGGCAGCGGGCGAAACGTCGACGGTTACTTTGGGAAGGCCTGTCAACTCGTCGAAAGTAAACACCGGCCGACAACTGCGGATGAACTGCCCGATGCGGCTTATCGCCTTTTGGGGTGCGGAATCCAAGCGTCCCAACACGGTATTGGCCAAGAGACGCACGAAGTCGCCTAACGAACGGGTGGCGTAGATGTCCATGTAGAACGTAACGATGTCGGGCTGCGTCGCCTTCAGGCGGTAAAAGACGTGGCGTATGAGTCCTGTCTTGCCCATACGGCGAGGAGCGATGAGGGTAACGTTACGCCCGTTGTGGAGCGCGTCCATCATGGTCGCAGCCTCCGCTTCACGGTCACAAAAGAACTCAGGACTGTGGTAGCCGGCTATCAAGAAAGGATTGTTTGGCTTCATATCATTTCCGCTTTATCGTTACGTAACTTTCGTAACGCAAATATCGTAATGTTTCTCTTAAATAACAAGAGATAATGGAAATAACTTGTCCGGTGCATAAAAATGTACTATTTTTGCAGTCGTTTTGAGGAAACCTACGGATATAAACGAATAGAAAGGAGGCAGTCATGTTTTCAGCATTTAATTGGCAACAGATGACAAGCGCGTTTATCGTGCTGTTTGCGGTAATAGACATTATAGGTTCCATTCCCATCATCATCAACTTGAAAGAGCGGGGCAAGGACGTGAACGCCATAAAGGCGACGCTTATCTCGTTCGTGTTGATGATAGGCTTCTTCTTTGCGGGCGACATGATATTGAGACTGTTTCATGTGGATCCCGAATCGTTTGCCGTGGCGGGTGCCGTGGTGATTTTCTTGATTTCCTTGGAGATGATTCTCGACATTGAAATATTCAAGAACCAAGGGCCCATCAAGGAGGCTACGTTGGTGCCGCTGGTGTTTCCGCTGTTGGCAGGTGCCGGGGCGTTTACCACATTGCTCTCGCTGCGCGCGGAGTATGCCAGCGTGAACATCGTGATAGCGTTGGTGCTGAACATGATTTGGGTGTACATCGTGGTGCGCATGACGGGACGTATCCAACGCTTCCTTGGCAAGGGGGGCATCTATATCATCCGCAAGTTCTTCGGCATCATCTTGCTTGCCATCTCCGTTAGGCTCTTCACGGCCAACATCACGCAGTTGCTCGCCATGTTGCAGGCGAATTAGAAGCGGTGAAACCACCAAGACAGATACAAATACAAACAAAAATGATAAAGAATTTAGTTTTCGATTTCGGCGGTGTCATTGTAGACATCAGCCGTGTATAATCCGCAAAACGAAATGTTTCGCCTAATTAAAACGAAGCGTATTTCTAATTAAAACGAAACGTCATTCAAACGCTATTTTAGCGACATTACAACGCACCGATCCTCTCATATAATTCTAACGTATATTCCCCATAACTCTGTGAAACGATGACTATATAATCAACCGCAAGCAAGTGAATCACATTCACATTCAACTCGGCCATGCGCAGTACAATTGCCGCATTTGTTTTTCCCATAATTTATAGCTTTGTTTATCATTATAGAGTGCGGGCAAAATTCTCTCCTTAATACGACCACCTCGTAGTGTCCCCTAATATATACATACTTGAAAGCATTTTCGGAAAGGCTTCCAAGGACTCTTCTGCGCAATCCATATTCATTCCTATGTCTTAGTAAGCCAAGATACGAATTAACGCTCTGCACGGCATTCCTCGCCTGCTCCGCTGTCGTAGCACGGTTAAGCCGCTCAACTGCATGAGTGAAAGCCACCGCTTGTCTGTGGGTGCAATAAGTCCTGCCCGGCTTTACGATGGTGCCCGTAAACTCGATACCTTTTGTCATGTGTTGGATATAGAATTTCTTCCGATGTAGTGTAAGCCCATACTCCTTTAAAAATTCACGAATCTTCGGTATCAGCGAAAGCAACAACGCCTTGTTCCGATGGATGATATAAAAGTCGTCCACATAACGGCCATGATAAATGATGCCGATACTCTCCAAAAACCAATCCAGTAGATTAAGCAGGAAATTGGCGAAAAGCTGCACGAAAAGGTTGCCTATCGCCATGCCATAACCCTCCGTCACGGTGAATAGCGACTTGTTACGGGACAAGTGCGACCAGTATTCCAAAGGACTTCTCCGGACACAGTTCTTTTCAGGCGCATGAATGGTGACAACCTTACAAAGGTATCGCAAGTCGTCGATGTCGGCACCGTGGTAATATTCAAGGATGAAACGGTCAATCATCCTTGCCATCATGCGTCTTTCGATACTCATGAAGAACCCCTCGATGTCCAGCTTGGCAATGTAGCAGTCGACGGTGTAGCCATCGCTGCACATGATTATGTCATTCATAAGCATGTTCTCTCCGTAAGACTGCCCCTTGCCTTTCCGACAGTTAAAGGTGCGGGGACTGAACACCTCCTCGAAGAGCGGCTCCAGCCTCAAGGCGATGTAGTGGTGTATTATCCTATCGCGGAAACAGGCCGCGAACACCTCGCGGTATCGTGGACGGCGGACGACAAAGCAGATGGAACGGCCCGGCTGATAGGCCCGTCGGTTGATTTCGTCGCGAAGGTCAAGCAGCCGCCGCTCGTAGTCCATCTCGAACTCGATGGCGGAGGCCGTGTTGCGCTTGCCGCGACGACAATCGTAATAGGCGACGAGCATGTCTTCCAGAGTTACCATCTTATCTTGTCTTTTTTTTATAAAATATTTCTTCCTTGCAAGTGCCGAGACGGGCCGAACCCGATTCAAGTTGGATACCTTGTTGCCGAGGTTGTTCGACCCGATGTTCCCGTTGGATAAGTTCAGTTTCCAAACATATAAATCGTTGTTCTCCACAGAACTCCAGTAGTTGTCACGCGAATATCCGGCGTATTTCTTAGTCTTAACTGTAAATGACAGTCACGCCCCATTTGCATTGGAAGAACCGCTCTCTTGGCTGGGCCTTGACCCGCCAATTCCCGCTTGCCCTTCCTCCGAAGGAAGTAAGGAGTTTTTCCAAGCATTGCCTTGCCGTCCGATTCCGTCCATCAATTCTATTACCCGCGCAAGCCGCCCTATACCCTGAATCCACCTTCTTTCTCCGGCAATCCGCACCAACGTCTGAAGCGTTTGGAACTTTTGTTGAAACACGACCAAATGCCGCGTTCTTTCATCAATGTCCTTGTTAATGTATGCCGCCGTTATCTCTTCCAATACGTCGATGGCCAACGACTGCATGCGCACGCCGATGGTGAATTTATATTCGCGCGGAAACATCAACGTCATGTCGATTATATTGTCGAGCAAATGTCGCGCATCGATGTAAATCTTGGCATCGATAACCAATTTTCCTCGTTTCTCTTTCGCCATACGGATTCCGAAGTGACGTGGTGCGCTTTAAAGCGCACCACGAAAGGTTAAAGGTTAGGCTTCCGCCGTTAAAGCTTGTAATGCCGAGACGGGCCGAACCCGATGCAAGCTGGATACCTTGCCGCCGAGGTTGTACGACCCGATGCTCCCGTCGGCTAAGTACAGCCGCCAAACATATAAATCGTTGCCCTCCACAGAACTCCAGTAGTTGGCACGCGAAAGTGTCGTACCTCCGACAACTGTCAGCGCATAGTTGATTTTCTCGAAATTCGAGTAAATCATCATGAGCTCTCCAATGGATGGCAACCACCATTTGCCGGCGGCAAGTCCGTAGCCGTAGTTGGAATACTTGCTGTAGGTATGGCAATAGCCGGGTGCGTAATTCTCCGGGTTGTCCTGCTCGTATGTAGAGCTTGCAACGATGGCGGCCGTGTCATCCTCTCCCGTAAAGGATGTCATTACGGACTTCATATTCGTTACGCTTTTATTGCACACGCCGGTCACGCTATTCCAATTCATCGTGCTTGGCTCATCGATTGAAATGACAAGGTTTTTGCCGCCTTCGACAATCGCAATGCCGATTGCTCCGTAGCCGCTATAAGAACTCCAACGGTCGGGGCTAAGCATAAACAGCGTGTTATTCGTTGTATTACTTGTGACGACAAATACCCCGTCATTCATCTGGTTTATCGAGCGGTCGCCCAGCATGGACGCGAGCAGGTTCGCGTAAGTAA
>JAJPYP010000212.1 GCA_021204885.1 Prevotellaceae bacterium | reverse complement strand
CCGGAGAAAAAGGTGTCATAATCAAAGTATTGGGACACGGAGGTTTCCGCAAGCGGATTGTGGAAATGGGATTTATTAAAGGAAAGGTAGTCGAGGTGTTGCTGAATGCACCCTTAAAGGACCCCATCAAGTACAAGGTGATGGGGTATGAAATCTCTTTAAGGCGGCAGGAAGCGGGCATGATCGAGATTCTAAGCGAGCAAGAGGCCAGCAAGATAGAAGCCTCAGAGCTTTCGCTGAATCCCGATGTCGAGACGGGAATTGACGACACCCGCTTGGACGACGATGACTTGGAACGGATGGCGTTGAGCCGCCGGCGCACCATCAACGTGGCGTTGGTAGGAAACCCCAATTGCGGTAAGACGTCCCTGTTCAACGTGGCCTCGGGTGCCCACGAGCGGGTGGGCAATTACGGCGGCGTTACAGTAGACGCCAAGGACGGATGGTTTGATTTCGAGGGGTATCACTTCCGTCTCATCGACCTGCCGGGTACCTACTCCCTTTCGGCCTACTCGCCCGAAGAGGTCTATGTGCGTCACCACATCATCGACAAGACACCCGACATCATCATCAATGTAGTGGATGCCTCCAACTTGGAGCGCAATCTTTACCTCACCACCCAGCTTATCGACATGAACGTGCGCATGGTCATTGCCCTGAACATGTACGACGAGTTGGAGCAAAGCGGCAACAAGTTAGACCACAAGCAGCTTGGCAAGCTCTTGGGAGCGCCGATTATCCCCACGGTAGGACACAAGGGAAAAGGCATCAAAGAACTCTTCCAAACCATCATCAAGATGTACGAAGAGGGTGAACAAGCCGTAGGCTTCCGCCACATCCACATCAGTCACGGAGCGGAATTGGAACATAGCATCGAGGAGGTGAAACGTATGGTAAGGAAAAACGAGGACATCCGTTCCCACTATTCCACACGTTTCCTCTCCATCAAATTGCTGGAAAACGACCGCGACATAGAGACGTTGATAAAGGAGATGCCCGGCGGCGAGGAAGTACTCCGCGTTCGCGATGAAGAGGAGGTACGGCTGCACAGGGTATTGAAAGTGGAGAGCGAACAGGCCATTACCGACGCCAAGTACGGCTTTATCGCCGGAGCCATGCAAGAGACCTTCGTCGACAACCACATCGACACGAACCACGCCACCCGTATCATCGACTCCTTCGTGACGAACCGCGTGTTGGGCTTCCCCCTCTTCTTCATCTTCCTGTTCATCATGTTTTGGGTCACCTTCACGCTGGGCCAATATCCCATGGACTGGATCGATGCCGGCGTAGGCGCACTCGGCGACTTTATCGAAGCCAACATGCCCGAAGGCATCTTGAAAGCGATGATTGTAGACGGCATCATCGCCGGTGTGGGAGCCGTCATAGGCTTCCTGCCCCAGATTCTCATACTATACCTATTTATATCCTTTATGGAAGACTCCGGTTACATGGCACGTGCCGCCTTCATCATGGATAAAATCATGCACAAGATAGGACTGCACGGAAAGTCGTTCATCCCCTTCATCATGGGCTTCGGTTGCAACGTGCCCGCCGTGATGGCCACCCGCACCATAGAGAACCGCCGCAACCGCTTGGTCACGATGCTCATACTGCCCATGATGAGCTGTTCGGCACGCTGGCCGGTCTACGTGATGATGGTAGGCGCCTTCTTTGCCGTGAAGTACCAGTCCGTCGTGATGCTTGCCCTTTACATCTGCGGCTTCATCGTGGCGGGCGTGATGAGTTGGGTATTCAGTAAATGGCTCGTCAGGGGCGATGACACCCCCTTTGTCATGGAGCTGCCACCCTACCGTTTCCCCACGCGCAAGGCCATCTTCCGCCACACGTGGGAGAAAGGCAAGCAGTACTTGAAGAAGATGGGCACCATCATCTTGGTAGCCAGCATCGTGGTTTGGGCATTGGGTTACTTCCCCCACAACGAAGAGCTTGACCGGCAAGCACAGCAAGAGCAGAGCTACATAGGCCGCATGGGCAAAGCCATCGAGCCCATATTCAGTCCGCAAGGCTTTGACTGGAAGCTCGACGTGAGCCTCATAGCCGGCGTGGGCGCCAAAGAGATTGTAGCCTCCACCATAGGCATCCTCTACATCAACGACGACAGCGTGGCCGAAGAGGAAGATGAAGAAACTGTCGCCGCCGACGCAGAAGAAGAGCTGAGCCAAACGGAGAAATACCAAGTATTGCGCGAGGCCATGCAAGAGAACGGCATCACGCCACGCACGGCTTTCGCTTACCTGCTCTTCACGCTACTCTACTTCCCCTGCATTGCCACCATAGCGGCCATCAAGGGAGAGACGGGAAGCTGGAAATGGACGCTCTTCGCCGCGGCCTATACCACGGTAGTGGCTTGGGTAGTTTCGGCATTGTTCTATCAAATAGGAGGATTGTTCGTATGAGTCATTGGCAAGAATGGGTAGTGGCGCTGGTATTGTTGGTGTGCCTCGTGCGCATCGGCAAGCGCCTCTACGCCACCTTCCATGCACGCAAGGGAGGCGGCACGCCCTGCGGATGCTGCCCGGGCAGCTGTCATTGCCATTGCCACAAGCCCGAAGAGGAGGACACGGAAAGCTGCTGTGAGCGGCCTGATACAAAGGCCTGTCCATCGCAAGAAGAGCGCCTGAGCACCCAGACGGCGGGAAAAAAGCATAAATGTTGTTGCGGATAGTTGGTGGTTTAAAAAAATTGCCCTATCTTTGCCACCGCACTTTTGGGGAGAACGTGTTTCTCCCAAAGATTGGTACCTTGGATGAGTGGTTCAGTCAGTGGTCTGCAAAACCATTTACGGCGGTTCGAATCCGCCAGGTACCTCCCACCCTCCCCCGGGAAAGCCTCGTATAAGACGCCCATCGTCTGCGCGGGGCTTTCTTTTTATCCCCTCGCTTTACGGCATGCCAAGTGGCATTCGGCAGGGGGAAGAAGAAGTGCGGTTCTCCCTATAATAGTTAGCCTTGTCTTGATATTTCGGAATCGCCGAAAAGGCGTTCCAAAAGGCGCGGAAAAGGGCGTTTTTGACGAAAAGAAAGCGTTCTCGTTGAATCGCAAGCATATTGCCATAGTTTGCCTGAATCGCATGGCAACCTTCCATTTTTAACAATCGGCGGAATCTAACGAATGCATTGATGAGGTGCTAACGAATACATTCGTTAGGGTATAAGCAATGTATTGATGACACTTTGTCAAATGCATTCGTTAGACCCTAAGGAATACATTGATGAGGTCGTCAAAAATACATTCCATCCACCCCATGGAATGTGTAATTGTAAAGATATGCGTGCGCGTCAAGAAAGTGTCAAGAATGCGGTCGGGGGCGGCGCGTCTTGCTTATGCTTCCCGCTCGAACTCCCGCAACGACTTGATCTCATCCGCCCAAAGCGTCTCGTCGGGGGTCTCGAGGATGACGGGTATGTCGTCGAAGCGGCTGTCTTTCATGAAACGCTTGAAGAAGTCCATGCCCAATAGGCCCTTGCCGATGCTCTCGTGGCGGTCTACCCGGCTGCCCAACACCTTCTTGGTGTCGTTCAAGTGGATGCCGCGCAGGTAACGGAAGCCGACGGTCTCGTCGAACTCTTGGAACACGCGGTCATAATCGCCCACAATATCGTAGCCCGCACTATAGGTGTGGCAGGTGTCCAAACAGACACCCACGCGCGACTTGTCCTCCACGCGGTCTATGATATACCGCAATTGCCCGAAGGCGTTGCCCACATTGCTGCCCTGCCCCGCCGTGTTCTCTATGACGGCCGTCACGCCGGTTGTCTGCTCCAAAGCCATGTTGATGGACTGCGCCACCCGCTCCAAGCAAGTCTCTATGGGAATTCTGCCCAAGTGGCTTCCGGGATGGAAGTTCAAGAGCTGCAACCCCAACGCCTCGCATCGTTTCATCTCGTCCAAGAACGAAGCGCGGCTCTTGGCAATCTCCTCCTCGCCGGGATGCCCCAAGTTGATAAGGTAACCGTCGTGGGGCAGTATGTAACGGGCATCGAAGCCATACCGCGTGCAATTCTCGCGGAAGCGGGCGATGCTCGTCGCGGTCAAAGGCTTGGCTATCCACTGGCGTTGGTTCTTGGTAAACAAGGCGAAGGCATCGGCCCCTATCAA
>JAJPYP010000095.1 GCA_021204885.1 Prevotellaceae bacterium | reverse complement strand
TCGAGCGTTGGCCGGGTGGCATGTTGACCAACTTCCCCACCATCCGCAAGGCAGTAAAGAAGATGTCCACCATCGACAAGTTGACCAGTGACGGTACATATTCCAAACTTTCCAAGCGTGAGATACTCCAGATTTCCCGTCAACGCGCCAAGTTGGAGAAGAACCTTGGCTCCATCGCCGACCTGACCCGTCTGCCCTCCGCCCTCTTCGTGGTAGACGTGATGAAAGAGAACATCGCCGTGCGCGAGGCCAACCGTTTGGGCATTCCCGTATTCGGCATTGTAGACACCAATTCCGACCCAAGAACAGTAGACTTCGTCATTCCCGCCAACGATGACGCGACCAAGTCCATCGAGGTGATTCTCGACGCTTGCTGTGCGGCCATGCAGGAGGGACTGGAAGAGCGCAAGGCTGAAAAAGTAGATATGGAAGCCGCCGGCGAGGCGCCTGCCGCAAAGGGAAAGAAGAGAATATCAAGGGCAAGGCTCGACAAGTCCGATGAAGAGGCCATCAATGCCTCGAAGGCAGCGGCCTACATGAAGGAGGACGAAGAAGAGGCTTGATTCCACACGTGAATGCCGCTGCCGGCGTTTCACCCAATAATAACATTAAAAAAATAACACTATGGCTGTAACAATGGCTGATATATCCAAGCTCCGTAAAATGACGGGTGCTGGTATGATGGATTGCAAAAACGCCTTGAACGACGCTGCGGGCGATTTCGACAAGGCAATGAAAATCATCCGCGAGAAAGGACAAGCGGTAGCCGCCAAGCGCTCCGACCGCGAGGCTTCCGAGGGTTGTGTATTGGTAAAGGCCGCCGACGGTTTCGGTGCCATCATTGCCTTAAAGTGCGAGACGGACTTCGTGGCCCAAAACGCCGACTTTGTAAAGCTGACGCGCGAAATACTGGATCTGGCCGTCGCCAACAAGTGCAAGACTTTGGAGGAAGTGAAGGCGCTCATGCTGGGCGATGTCACCGTGGCACAGGCTGTAACCGACCGCAGCGGTATTACCGGCGAGAAAATGGAACTGGACGGTTACCTCACTGTAGAGGGTGCCGCTATAGAGAGCTACAACCACCAAGGCAAGAACTTCCTTTGCACGCTGGTAGTGCTCAACAAGGAGAATGCTGCCGTGGCCCATGGAATCGCCATGCAGATAGCTGCCATGAACCCCATTTCCATTGACGAGAAGGGTGTACCCGAATCGGTCATCCAGACGGAGTTGCAAGTAGCCATCGACAAGACGAAGAAGGAACAGGTGGAGAAAGCCGTAGAAGCCGCGCTGAAGAAAGCCGGCATCAACCCCGCCCACGTGGACAGCGAAGACCACATGGAAAGCAACATGGCCAAAGGCTGGATTTCGGCCGAGGATGTTGCAAGGGCCAAGGAGATTATCGCCACCGTATCCGCACAGAAAGCGGCCAACTTGTCGGAGCAGATGATTCAGAACATCGCCAAAGGCCGTCTTGCCAAATTCTACAAGGAGTCTTGCCTGTTGAATCAGGAAGATATCATGGAAGGCAAGAAGAGTGTAAAAGAGGTGATGAAAGAGGCCGACCCCGAATTGCAGGTACTCGACTTCAAACGCTTCACGCTGCGTGCCGAGTAACCGCTTGAGAAGAATTATAATCAAACAATCATTATGACAGGCATCCGTTTCGGAGTATTTCCGAAACGGATGTTTTTTATCTACACATTCTTAAAGTTCCCTCGTCGGCAAAGCTGTAATAGCTCCCGTCCACTAAGATAAGGTGGTCGACAAGACGGATGTTCATAATCTCGGCCGCTGTTTTGACGGCAGCCGTCAAACGCTTGTCTTCTTCACTGGGGTGGGAATTGCCGGAGGGATGGTTATGCACAAGGACCATTTGAGTGGCTCGCCGCAGCAACGCCTCGCGCAAGACGGTACGTGTATCAACGATGGTCAAATCGATGCCTCCACGGCTAAGGCACACCTTGTCGATGACTTTCGAGGCTTGATTCATGAGCAATAACCAGAATTCCTCGGTGGGCAGGTCGCACAGTAGCGGATGGAAGAGTTCGTAGACGGTAATAGAAGAACGGATGACGGTACGCTCGGCATGCTCCTGCAAACTGCGGCGTTTTCCCAATTCCAACGCCGCCATAATGGCAATGCTTTTGGCCGGGCCAAGTCCTTTGAAACGGGCGAAGTCACGCACTTCCCATTTGCCTAATTGGTGCAAGTCATTGCCGCAACGTTCCAAGACCCGTTGCATCAACGCGACGGCACTCTCGTCGCGGTTGCCCGAACCGATAAGGATGGCAAGCAGTTCGGCATCACTGAGCGCCTGCACACCCTTCTGCATCATTTTCTCGCGCGGGCGGTCCTCTTCCGCCCACCGGTTGATTGTCAGCTTCTCCATAGATGAAGTGTTTAGGTTAATAATAATAGATTGTAGAGAATCTGCGAAACCGCATAAAAGCGGCTCCAGCATGCCCTATTTATAAAAGTTATGTTTGAACGCCTCGAATTCCCCTTTTCCCATCACACAACGCCGCCACCAAGCACGCCAAAAACCGCTGCCGTAGCCCACTAACTGTATATAAGAGGTAGCCACGGCACAAAGACCGATGGACACACTGCCGTTTAGAATGGTAGCATCGGCAAACAACAGCAGGGCATAAAAGAGCGGAAGCAGCAACAAAATGGGATAAGACAGGGCCAGCAACAGCAACAAGACAAGCCCCAAGGTAAACAACGCCGGCAAGAGATGCACCGGCTTCAACGAATCGGGATATTTCTTGTAGAGGTTGATACGCGCGATGCCTGAATTGTGTACTTGCTTGAAGAAGCCCCTCAACGTAGTGCGCCGTTTGTGGTATACCCAAGCATCGGGAAACAGGCGGCAGCTGTAACCATGCTTGAAGATGCGGATGCTCAAGTCGATGTCCTCGCCGAAGCGCATGTTCGAGAAACCGTCCAACGCCTCGTAGACACTTCGGCGGATGCCCAAGTTGAAACTGCGCGGATAGAACTTGTCCATCTTGCGCTTCCCGCCACGGATGCCGCCGGTGGTAAAGAATGCAGTCATAGAGTAGTTGATGGCCTTTTGCAGGATGGTGAAGCCGGCATGCGCCCTGTCCGGTCCACCGAACGCATCTACAGGCTGGCGCTGCAACTCAGCCTCTACGGCGGCAAGATACCCTTCGGGCAGTATACAGTCGGAATCCAGAATCAACAGATAGGTTCCATTACAGCGTTCAGCCCCATAGTTGCGGCTCGCTCCCGGCCCGGAATTGGATTTCTCATAATAATGGATGTCCAACGCTTCCATATACGCCTCGCAAACAGAACGGCAGGGAATGGAGGAACCGTCTTCCACGACAATCACCTCGAAATCCTTGAACGTTTGCAGGGCAAGGCTTCGCAACAATTCGTCCACCTCGTCGGGACGATTGAAAACGGGAATGATGACGGAATACTTCACTTGGCAAAAAAAAAGAGCACAGACCATATCGCCTTACGATGTGGTTTGTGCTCACTAACACGTTTTAAAAGATGTCATGCTTTCACACGCCCTACGTAGGAGCCGTCGCGTGTATCGATTTCAATCATCTCACCCTCGTTGATGAACAGCGGCACGCGCACGGTAGCACCCGATTCGACCGTAGCGGGTTTTAACGTGTTGGTAGCCGTATCACCCTTCAAACCGGGTTCCGTGTAAGTCACTTTCTGACGAACCTTAATCGGGACATCCACATAAAGAACCGTCTCCGTAGAGGCATCCGAGACCACATCTACCACCATGCCTTCAAGCAGGAAATCAACTCCGTTAATCAAGTCATGCGCAATCGGGATCTGGTCGAAAGTCTCCTGATGCATGAACTGGTAATTCTGCCCGTCGTGATAGAGATACTGGTATTGTCGTCGTTCCACACGCACGTCTTCCAATCTCTCACCGATGTTGAATCGCCTTTCAATGACATAGCCATTGACAACATCCTTTAACTTGGTACGCATAAATGTGTTACCTTTACCCGGCTTTACATGCAGAAAGTCGATGCAGAAATAGAGTTTGCCATCCATACGGATGCAAGTCCCGATTTTAATGTCCTGCGCATTAATCATACTTTTCAGTCTTTTTTTGTATTACACCTTAAGTTA
>JAJPYP010000130.1 GCA_021204885.1 Prevotellaceae bacterium | reverse complement strand
TGACTTTTTGTTTTCCAAGTCCGCTTTAGGCGATTTCTTAATTTCCATAATATATTATTTATAATATTGGTGTTTTCCAACGCTTATTATAATAGGGGCATTTCCCGAAGGGCAAATATAGCACTTTTATTTACGAATATGCTTCCCAAACCGTTTTTTTAAGCAATCAGGCCTACATTTTTCATTTTTTTAATCCTTCAGCACAATAGTTCCGCTTTTCTGCCACAAAAGTAATGATATAAATCAAAAACAACGTATCTTTGGAGAGATAATTTATAAGCGAACAGCCACTTTATATTGTAAGGAACAATGAGAAAGATCACCATCGCCATAGACGGCTACTCCTCATGCGGGAAAAGCACCATGGCCAAGGCATTGGCCAAGGAGATAGGATACATCTACATAGACAGCGGGGCCATGTACCGGGCAGTCACCCTGTACTGTATGGAGAACGGGCTCATCGACCGCGAAGGCACCATCGACACGGAGCGGTTGAAAGCCTCCTTGCCCGAGGTACACGTCTCTTTCGCGCTGAACCCGGAAACCGGACACCCCGACACCTATCTTAATAATAGAAAGGTGGAAGAGCGCATCCGCACCTTGGAAGTCTCCTCGCACGTGAGCCAAGTGGCCGCCCTGCCCTTCGTGCGCGAAGCCATGGTAGCCGCCCAACAGGAGATGGGCCGTGCCAAAGGCATCGTCATGGACGGACGAGACATTGGCACCACCGTATTCCCCGACGCTGAACTGAAAGTATTCGTCACGGCCACGCCCGAGATACGCGCCCGCCGCCGCTTCGACGAGTTGCAAGCCAAGGGAGAGAACGCCAGCTTCGAGCAGATACTCCAGAACGTGAAGCAGCGCGACTACATAGACCGCAACCGCGATGTGAGCCCCTTGCGGCAGGCCGACGACGCCCTTTTGCTTGACAACAGCGAGATGACCATTCCCGAGCAATCAGAATGGTTGCTGGCACAATTCCGCCGTATAACCGGCCAAGCCGTATAACCGGGGAAGGACTATACCCTTAGAAAGAAGATGGTCAATGTAGAGATAGACGAACGTTCCGGCTTCTGCTTCGGGGTCACCACCGCCATCAACAAAGCCGAAGAGGAGCTGGCCCGGGGCGGCACCCTCTACTGCCTTGGCGACATCGTGCACAACAACCGCGAGGTAGACCGTCTCAAGGCCATGGGGCTTGTCACTATAGGCCACGAGGAGTTCGGCCGGCTGCACCATGCCAAGATGCTGCTGCGTGCCCATGGGGAGCCGCCCGAGACCTACGAGCTGGCCCGCCGCAACGACATAGACATCATCGACGCCACCTGCCCGGTGGTATTGCGCCTGCAAAAAAGAATCAAGCAAGAGTTCTTGCAGGCCGACGGGGAGGAGAAGCAAATCGTCATCTTCGGGAAGAACGGACACGCCGAAGTGCTGGGACTCGTAGGGCAGACGGCCGGCAAGGCCATCGTCATCGAGAACTTGGAAGAGGCGGCACGGATAGATTTCCACAAAAGCATCCGCCTCTACTCCCAGACCACCAAGTCGTTGGAAGAGTTCCGCAAGATTGTGGAGTACATCAGGGAACACATCTCGCCCACGGCCACCTTCGAGTACTACGACACCATCTGTCGGCAAGTGGCCAACCGCATACCCCACATCCGCAAGTTCGCCACCGAGCACGACCTCATCTTCTTCGTGAGCGGCAAGAAGAGCTCCAACGGGAAGATACTCTTCGGCGAATGCCGCATGATAAACCCCAACTCACACCTGATAGACAGCCCCGAAGAGATAGACGGGTCGCTACTGCACGGTGCCAAGTCCATCGGCATCTGCGGGGCCACCTCCACGCCCAAATGGTTGATGGAGGAGATTTGCCAAGCCATCAAGGAGATGTGCGGCAAGGCGGATGAGCGGTAGTACAAGCGCGAGCCGTCCGGGCATGCGCCGCGTCCCTATTGTTTCCGGTAACAGAAAGAGTAAAAACAAAGCATACTATCCGCAGTTCTGCCGAAGCGCTTCAGCAGGGTCTGTCGGGGCGCTTCGGCAGTATCTGTTCAAGCGCTTCGGCAGGTCTGTTCAAGCGCTTCGACAGGATCTGTTCAAGCGCTTCGGCAGGATCTATGGAAGCGCTTCGACAGGATCTATGGAAGCGCTTCGACAGGATCTATGGAAGCGCTTCGATACAACCCATGGAATGTGATGGACAAAAATAACGGATGTGGAGATGACGGCATAATAAAAGGGGCTTTGAAAAAGCCCCTTTTATATCTATCGATTGACGGAATACCATTCATGCACCCGTCAGACGGCCATCCATCTATCCGCACATCAATAGGCGTGCTCCCCCTCTTGCATCTCCTTGAGGTCTATCTTCTTCTTGTCGATGCAACGCCACGCATACACGATGTAGGCCAGCACGAATGGCACGAGGATGGAGACGTAGGCCATCGTTTGCAGGGTGAAGCGGCTGGAACAGCTATTTGCAAGGGTGAGCGAGCTTTGCAAGTCGGCCGTGGAGGGATAGTAGGCCGTGTGGTTGTATCCTGCCAAGAGCAGCAGGGCAAGCACGGTGAGCACGGTACCCGTGCCGGTGAACCATATCCCCTTGTCGAACGCAGGCTTCCAAAGCGTGCGGACGATGCCCCACAGCACGGAGAGCACGCCTACGAGGAAGATAATCAAGACGACCGGCATGGCAAGGAAGTTGTGCAGGTACTTGAAGGGTTCCATATAGACGATGCCCGTGGCGGGGTCAACGGCATAACCGTCGGCCACCAAGGTGCGCACAAGGAAGGCAAGGAAGAACACGAGGAACAAGGCGGTGTTGGCCCACAGGCAGCGGCGGGCGCGGGCGGTCAAGCCCTCGTCGGCTATATTATTAATAAGGTATAGCGCTCCGAGGATGCGTGCGAGGAAGAACACGGCTAACCCCAACACCACGTTCCACGGGTTGAGCAGGGCATCCAAGCCGTGGCCGGCATTGGCCCAGTGGCTGATGACGGGCATGGCCGCATCTGTCATGTTACCTTTATCTATATAGAAAGCCGAGCCGGTGAAGAAGGTGGCCACGGCACCGCCCAGCAGCACGGGACCCACCACGCCATTGATGACAAGGAACACGCGGTAGGTGTTCTTGCCCAAGATGTTGCCCGCTTTCGACTGGAACTCGTAGCTCACGGCTTGCAACACGAAGCTGAAAAGGATAATCATCCACAACCAGTAGGCTCCGCCGAAGCTGGTGCTGTAGAAGAGCGGGAACGAGGCGAAGAAGGCTCCGCCGAAGGTGACGAGCGTGGTGAACGTGAACTCCCACTTGCGCCCTGTGGAGTTGACCATCATCTTGCGGTGGGCTTCGGTCTTACCCAAACAGAAGATCAAGGAATTGCCTCCCTGTACAAAGAGCAGGAACACGAGCAGGCCGCCTAAGAGGGAGACGATGAACCACCAATATTGCTGAAGAAATGTGTAAGTATCCATACGAATTATGATGCCAAAGAGATTAAACGAATCGGGTTGAGTTTACGCGCCGGCGGTTTCGGGCCCCTTGCGTATCGCCTTGAGCATGATGCTTATCTCGGCCGCCAGCATGACGGTGAACAGCACAAGGAAGATGAAGAAGGTGGTCTGCACGGAACCCACGTCGAGCTTGGAGACGGCGGCGTTCACGGGAAGCATGTCCTGTATGGCCCACGGTTGGCGCCCGCACTCGGCCACCGCCCAGCCTGCCTGTGCGGCGATATAAGCGATGGGGATGGATATCATGGCTACCCAATGCATCCAGCGTATGTTTTCCAACCGCTTCTTGTAGGCGAGGAAAAGAACGACGATGAACAGAAGGATGAAATAGCCGCCTGCCATCACCATGATGCGGAACATATAGAAGGTAAGGGGCACGTTGGGCACCAAGTCGTTGACATCCTTGATATAGCCATAACCGAAGTAATCGATGTTCTCGTCCAATATCTTCCTTGCCATTCCTGCCCTTACCTCGGCGGCGGTCATCGCGGCCGTGTTGCCGACGGCCTTCGCGTTGGCGGCCTCGGCCTTGGCCTCACGGTAAGTGCCGAAGGCGAGTATGGCGGCCTTGCCCCGCTCCACTTTCTCTTCGGCCGAAAGGGCGGTGGTACCG
>JAJPYP010000035.1 GCA_021204885.1 Prevotellaceae bacterium | reverse complement strand
AGATTGACTTGAAGAACTTGGAAGAGGGCTACCTGCACATCTGCGAGGAGTTCCCCGACTGCAAGGTGTGCAAGGTACACGGGCAGATGAAGCCTGCCGAGAAAGATGCCCAGATGCAGCTGTTCGTGTCGGGGCAGGCGCAGATACTTGTCTCTACCACGGTGATTGAAGTGGGCGTGAACGTGCCCAACGCATCGGTTATGGTGATAGAGAACGCCGAGCGTTTCGGCCTGTCGCAGCTGCACCAGTTGCGCGGGCGCGTGGGGCGTGGCGCCGACCAGTCTTATTGCATTTTGGTGACGGGTTATAAACTGGCCGAGGATACCCGCAAGCGCATCGAGATCATGGTGCGCACCAACGATGGCTTCGAGATAGCCGAGGCCGACTTGAAGCTGCGCGGCCCCGGCGATTTGGAGGGCAC
The DNA here is from genome assembly GCA_021204885.1 of Prevotellaceae bacterium. The sequence continues at coordinate 3,728 of JAJPYP010000035.1, read as the reverse complement.
GCAGCAAAGCGGCGTTGCTTTCGACTTGAAGATTGCCGACTTGGCACGCGACGGACAGATACTGCAATTGGCACGCGACACTGCCCGCGAGGTGGTGGAGGCCGACCCGAAAGGCGAGTTGCCCGAAAACGGACTGCTGTGGAGGCAGCTGAAGGCGTTGCGCAAGACGAATGTGAACTGGGCGGCCATCAGTTGAACGGGAAAGGAGCGTAGAGCGCTTTTATGTTGAGAAACATATTTGTTTTTATCTTTTTTATTCTTAGCGGTTTACACGCATCATTCACATTGAATTCATGCCTTCTTTATCTAAAAATAGTTAATTGACCGTATAAATTTAAAAGAAGAGTATTACCTTTGAAAGATTTTTGAAGAAAGTATATGTATCCGGCTTCAAAAAGGACGGTGAAAAAGGATATAGACGATTAAATTTGTAGGACGAATGAATTTGAATTGGATCAAAAGCTCGCTGTTGTTGATGGGTGCGATGGTCTGTGTGAATACATTTGCACAAGATTTGATAGCCCGTCAGGCTCCTATAGACAAAAAACTGAAAAGTGTGGATTCCTTGGCTTTGCAAAAACACATCCGCGCTGAACAATCACTCTATCCGGGTTTGGATTTATACCCCAATTGGACCAATGAACGTGTACAAGCCTACGCCGGTGCCACCGTCCCTGACAGCTATACTTTCGATTTGAGAGATTTCGCCATGCCCACCGAGCACGACCGCCTCACGGACTACTTCGGTTACCGTCCACGTCGCCGCAGAATGCATTACGGGCTCGATATCAAAGTCTATGTGGGTGATACCATCCGTTCGGCTTTCGACGGCAAGGTGCGTATCGTCAAGAACCAAGGCCGTCAAGGTTATGGCAAGTATGTGGTCATTCGCCACGACAACGGCTTGGAGACCGTCTACGGCCATTTGTCCAAGCAATTAGTTGTAGAGAACCAGTTGGTAAAAGCGGGTGAGCCTATCGCCTTGGGCGGCAATACCGGCCGTTCCACCGGGTCGCACCTACATTTCGAGACCCGTTTCTTAGGCATCCCCATTGACCCGGCATTGATGTTCAACTTCGAGAAACAGGATGTCGTGGCCGATAGCTATACTTTCCACAACAACGCCAAGAAGTCTTCGAGTTCGTCGCGTGCCGTGGCCACCGGTCAGGGAATGTTCTATAAGGTGAAGAAGGGAGATACCTTGAGCCGTATCGCCGTGACGCAGGGCACTACCGTTGACAAGCTTTGCAAGCTGAACCGCATCACGCGCACCACCATCTTGCGTCCGGGACAGGTCTTGCGTTGTTCTTAAAATAAGTGAATTCCTTTTAAACGTAACAATTTAGATAGCGCGAGGGTACTTTAATGATTTTAAAGTGCCCTCATTTCTTATTTATTCGTACCTTTGTATGCAATTTGTAGGGATATGAAAGATACAAAGCAACAATTCGAGCAGATAATAGCTATTTGTCGTGACCTTTTCTCCAAGAAGCTGCACGATTACGGTTCTGCATGGCGCATCCTTCGTCCGGCTTCCGTTACCGATCAGCTCTTTATCAAGGCCAACCGCATCAGAAGCATCGAGACCAAAGGGGTGGCATTGGTTGACGACGGCATCAAGCAGGAGTTCATGGCCATCGTGAATTACGGCATTATCGGCCTTATCCAATTGGAATTAGGCTATGCCGAGTCGGCCGACCTCACGGCAGAGAAAGCCTTGGAGCTTTACGACAAATATGCCAAGCGTGCCTTGGATTTGATGTTGGCCAAGAACCACGATTACGACGAGGCTTGGCGCGGCATGCGCATCTCCTCTTATACCGATTTGATTCTGATGAAGATTTACCGTACCAAGCAGATAGAGAGCTTGGCGGGCGAGACGTTGGTCTCCGAAGGTGTGGACGCCAACTATATGGATATGATTAATTATTCCGTGTTCGGATTGATTAAGATAGAGTTTGAATCCTGAAAGGCTACATATTGTCCGTAAGGTAGGGGTGAACCTGTGCCGTTTCCTATTGGCGGCGGTTTTCATCTTTTCCGGTTTTGTAAAGGCCGTAGACCCGTTAGGGTCGTTTTATAAGCTTCAGGACTACTTGGCAGCATGGAACATTGTCAATTGGTTTCCCGGCTTCTTGGTGTTGCTTTTCGGCATCGTGCTTTCAGCGGTGGAGTTCTGTGTAGGCGTATTCCTCTTTTTGGGCATCCACCGAAGGTTTTCCTCGGTAGTGGCGTTCCTGCTTATGTGCGTCATGACACCGCTCACGCTGTATTTAGCCCTATTCAACCCTGTGTCCGATTGCGGTTGCTTTGGCGATGCCGTTGTACTGACGAATTGGCAGACATTCTCCAAGAATGTGATACTGCTGGTCTTGGGCTTCGTGCTCTTCAGGAAGTATAAAGAGATAGTGCGTTTCATCTCGCGGAAAATAGAGTGGATGGTCACTATCTACACCGTGTTGCTTCTCTTCGTGCTGGCATTCTACTGCTTGAGGTACCTGCCCGTGCTCGATTTCCGTCCTTACAGGGTAGGGGTGAACGTGGCCGAGGCGATGACCATACCCGACGGGGCGAAGCCCGATGTATTCGAGACATACTTCGTTTGGGAGAAAGAGGGGCGTCGAGAGACCTTGACGGCCGACGAGATGCCCGACAGTACATGGACTTTCGTGGAGCGTCACACCGTCTTGAAAGAGAAAGGTTACGAGCCTCCCGTACACGACCTCTTCATGCAGGACTTCGACACGGGCGAGGACTTCACCGACCGCATATTGGCCCGGCCGGGCTATGTCTTCCTTTTGGTGGCACACCATTTGGAGGAGGCCGATGACAGCAATGTGGATCTCATCAACGAGATTTACGACTACTGTATGGAGTATGGTTACGGCTTCTACGCCTTGACGGCCTCTTCCCCGGAGCAAGTGGCGTTGTGGCGCGAGCGCACCGGTGCCGAGTATCCTTTCCTGCAATCGGAAGGACTGACGTTGAAGACCATCATCCGTTCCAATCCCGGCTTGCTGCTTATGAAAGACGGTACGATATTGAACAAATGGAGCCACTTCCGCTTACCCGACGAGTATGTGCTCACCGACAGCCTCGATAAGCTGGAGCTGGGCAGGATGCGTCCCGGCAGCGACCTTCGCACCATCGGCTATGTGCTGTTGTGGTTTATCGTGCCGTTGCTTTTGGTGCTTGGTGTGGACCTGTTGCTTATAAGGAGACGTGACAAACGGGCATCCCAAGGGAGCGTGTTGGAGAAAGAAGAAGAATTAACCCTTTAAAATAAACGAATATGAGAAAGAACATTGTTGCAGGAAACTGGAAAATGAACAAGACCCTCCAAGAGGGAATTGATCTTGCGAAAGGACTGAATGAGGCATTGGCCGGCGAGAAGCCCAATTGTGACGTAATCATCTGTACGCCGTTCATCCACTTGGCTTCCGTTACTCCGTTGGTAGACTCCGCGAAGATTGGCGTGGGCGCAGAGAATTGTGCCGATAAGGAGTCAGGTGCCTACACCGGTGAAGTTTCGGCCGCCATGGTCGCCTCTACGGGTGCCAAATATGTCATTCTCGGTCACTCAGAGCGTCGTGCCTATTATGGCGAGACCGTCGCCACCTTGAAAGAGAAGGTGAAATTAGCCTTGGCCCACGGGTTGACGCCCATCTTCTGCATCGGCGAGGTGCTTGAGGAGCGTGAGGCCGGCAAGCAGCACGAGGTGGTTGCCG
>JAJPYP010000126.1:489-4178 GCA_021204885.1 Prevotellaceae bacterium | reverse complement strand
GACTACGACATCGGCATGGAGTATGCCCGCCGCAACGGCAAGCCCGTGATGCTCGACTTCACCGGCTTCGGCTGCGTGAACTGCCGCAAGATGGAGCTCTCGGTATGGACCGACTCCAAGGTGAGCGACATGATGAACAACGACTACGTGCTCATCACGCTCTACGTGGACAACAAGACCCCGCTGCCCCAACCGCTGAAGGTGGAGGAGAACGGAACCGAGCGCACCTTGCGCACCATCGGCGACAAGTGGAGCTACTTGCAGCGCGTGAAGTTCGGCGCCAACACCCAGCCCTTCTACGTGCTGATTGACAACGAGGGCAAGCCCCTGAACAAGACCTACTCCTACGACGAGAACGTCTCCGCCTACGTGGATTTCTTGCAGACGGGATTGAACAACTATAAGAAGGAAGGCCGATAAGGAACGGGGCGGGCGGCCTTGCGGATGAGGTCGCTGCCTGACACCCAATGTAAAAAGCTTGTGCCCGTTACAGCAAAGCTGTAACGGGCACAAGCTTTTTACGTGACAAGCAAAAACAGGCGGGCGCTTAGGCTTCCGCCTCCCGTGCCTTCTCCTTACCGCCGGCAGCCTCCGCCTCCTCCTTGCCGGCCTGTGCCGCTTCCTCCTTGCCAGGCTCGGCATCGGTTGTTCCTCCCCTCTCGGAAGGCTTACGCTCTATGATATACCGCCGGTAGTAAGAGAGCATCAGCGTGGTAAGGGGCAGGGCGATGATCATGCCGATTACCCCCAAGAGCGACCCCCAGATGGAGAGCGACAAGAGGATGACCGCCGGATTAAGGCCCGTGATCTTGCCCATGACGCGCGGCACGATAAGGCCGTCTTGTATGGCCTGCACCACCACGAAGACGGCGGCGGCCGAGGCGATAATCACCCAGAAGTTCCCGCCCGTGTCGGCCGCCTTCAAGATGGCCAGCGCCACCGTGGGCAGAATGCCCACGATTTGCAGGTAAGGCACCAAGTTCAAGATGCCCAAGAAGATGCCAAGGCCGATGGCCAACGGAAAGTCGATGATGACGAAGCCGATGCTGAAGAGGATGCCCACGCACAGCGCCACGAGTGCCTGCCCGCGGAAGTAGCGGTTCATGCCCTCCTTCAAGTCATACATCAGCCCCACCACGAAGGAGCGGTACTTGGGCGGCAGCAGGTGTTCCCAGCCCGAGGCGATGCTCTCGTAATCCAATAAGATGAACACGAGGTAGAGCAAGATGATGAAGAGCGCCAGCACGCTCACCACGAGGCTGAACGACTTGGTGAGCAGTGCCCACAGTTGAGGCAGGGTCTGTTTGAGCACGTCCATGAAATTGTCCTTGTTGACGAGTTGCGTGAGCGACTGTATGTCGACATGCTCCTGCAAGAACTCCCAGCAAAGCTGGGGAATGCTGCCCTCGTAGCTGCCTCCGGCGATGTAATGCACCAACAGGTCCTTCACCCGCCCGCACTCCTGCACGAGCGGCGGCACTAACAGGTAGAAGAGCAGCCAGAGCACCCCCGCCACCACCACCAAGGCACAGAAGATGGAGACGATGCGGCTCCTGAATCTGAGCCGATACTGGAAGAACGTGACCAAGGGATAGACCAAATAGGCCACCAACCACGCGATAAAGAAGGGCAGCAACACCCCGCTAAGACGCTTCAAGAGCGCCAGCAGGGCGATGGCGATGACAACCCCGATGATGCCCCGTATAAAACGGTCGAATGTGATTCTCTTGTGCTCCATAGGCTGTTAATTCAAGGCAAAAGTAATACTTTTGCACGCTTTGCCGCATTATTTCATTATTTATTTCTACATTTGCGTCATTATCAGTGAAGCACGCAGCCATGGGCAAGCTCTATATCGTCCCCACACCGATAGGCAATCTCGAGGACATGACCTGTCGGGCAGTCCGCATCCTACGCGAGGCGGACCTGATACTGGCCGAAGACACGCGCACCTCGGGCGTGCTGCTGAAACACTTCGAGATAAAGAACGCCCTCCAGTCGCACCACAAGTACAACGAGCACCAAACGGTGGAGCCGTTGGCACGCAGGATTGCCGATGGCCTCACGGTGGCCCTCATATCCGACGCCGGCACCCCCGGCCTGTCCGACCCGGGTTTCCTCTTGGTGCGCGAGTGCGCCGCCCTTGGCATAACGGTGGAATGCCTGCCGGGTGCCACCGCCTGCATCCCCGCCTTGGTCGACTCCGGCCTGCCCATGGACCGCTTCTGCTTCGAGGGCTTCCTGCCCGTGAAGAAGGGGCGCACCACGCGCCTTTTGGAGCTCGCCTCTGAGCCCCGCACCATGGTGTTCTACGAATCGCCCCACCGCGTGGTAAAGACCCTCGCGCAACTGGCGGAGTGCTTCGGGGAAGACCGCCCCGCCTCCCTCTCGCGCGAGATCTCCAAGCTGCACGAACAGACCCTGCGCGGCACCTTGGGCGAGCTCGTGGCACATTTCACCGCCGAGGAGCCCCGCGGCGAGTTCGTCATCGTGGTGGCCGGGGCCAAGCGACTAGTGAAGAATCAACAAACGTAATATACAAGCTTTATGAAAAATGTAGTTATCTTATTAGGGTGCGCGGTCCTATTGGCATCGTGTGACAGCCTCTCCGGCAACAAGAGCCGGCTACAAGCCCAGAACGACTCCCTCATGGTGGAGCTCAACCAACGCAACGCCGAATTGGACGACATGATGGGCACGTTCAATGAAATATCCGAAGGATTCAGGCAGATCAACGCCGCCGAGAACCGTGTGGACCTGCAACGCGGCGCCGCCGGCGAGGGGTCGCTCACGGCCAAGCAGCAGATCGCCTCGGACATCGCCTTCATCAAGAAGCAGATGCAGGAGAACCGCGAACAGATAGCCAAGCTCCAGCAGCAGCTACAGACCAGCAAGAGCAATACCGCCCAGCTGCAGAAAGCCATCGAGGCCCTGCAACAGGAGCTGGCCGAGAAGTCGCAGCACATCGAGGAGTTGCAGGCCGAGTTAGCCCAGAAGAACATCCGCATCCAAGAGCTCGACTCCACCGTGACCGAGCTCAACAACACCCAGGAGCAGCTCATCGCCGCCAACAACGCCAAGGCCCAGACGGTGGCCGCACAAGACAAGGCCCTGAACACGGCGTGGTTCGCCTTCGGCACCAAGAAGGAGTTGAAGAACGAGAATATCGTCAAGGGCAACGACGTATTGGAGGGCAACTTCAACAAAGACTACTTCACGCAGATAGACATACGCACCACCAACGAGATAAAGCTCTACTCCAAGAGCGCCTCCCTGCTAACTAACCATCCCGAAGGCTCCTATAGCCTCGTCAAGGACGACAAGGGGCAGGTCGTGCTGCGCATCACCAACTACCAGAGCTTCTGGAGCGTATCGCGGTACTTGGTGATACAGGTGAAGTAAGACCGGCCGAAGCGCAGGGCAAGGCCCGCTCTTGCAAGGAAAGCAAAAACGGCCGAAGCGTAGGGCGAGGCTCGCCCGGCTATAGGGAGCAAGAGAGGACGGGGCACAGGGCAAGGCTCGCCCGGCTATAGGAAGCAAAGCAGGTAATGAAGCGGAAGTGAAAGGCTGCGGGTGGGTAGACTCGCTGCCGAAAACGGCGGTGGGTTGGGGGGCGAGTAATAACCCCCCCCCCCCCCCCCGGTTGGGGGGCCCACGTTTGGGGACCCACCCCACAAGCAGCGGGGCAC
>JAJPYP010000126.1:0-479 GCA_021204885.1 Prevotellaceae bacterium | reverse complement strand
ATCCCCACCCTCATCTCATCTCGCTGCCGGCTGGGGCGGGGGGGGGGCGGCCCCGCGCCCCCGCCCGGGGGGGGGGGGGCGCCCCCCCACCCCCCCCCCCCCCCCCCACCGCCGTTTTCGTGACCCAAGTTTCGGCTACCCGCCACAGAAGCTGCTTGCCACCCACTGATGTGGGTGCTTGCCACACACGTGAGTCGTTGCTTGCTACACACGTGCGTAGCTCCTTGCTGCGCACGTGTGTAGCAACGAGCCGCGCACGTGAGTCGTAACCACCCCCTTCAGACCGCCTTTACCGCCCCCTCCTATGCATCCCTCCACCCCGCGCCCGCCACTTATAAACAGCCTTCCCGCCGTAGGACGCCACCCGCGCCCCACCCCTATCGATAAAAGGGCAGCAAATTCGCAAAAGCGTTTTTTATGGAGAAAGAATTGCTTATATTTGCTCCCTGTAACGGGAACGACAACAGTCACATCACTTA
>JAJPYP010000125.1 GCA_021204885.1 Prevotellaceae bacterium | reverse complement strand
TCTCCTGCAACAGTTCGGGTATGGTCAACGCCTCGTCGGGCGCATAGCCCCATGCCGTCTTGCGTACATATTCGTGCATCTTCTCCGTGGCGGCTTCGGCCAAGCGGTCGGCCAATGTCTGCACTAATAAGTGCTTGTATGGGTCGTCTTGGTAACGTGCCTCGCAAGTGTCGTCTACCGATGAGGCGAACAACCCCACCGTATCTTGTATGCCCGAAGAGAGCGGGCGCACGAAGTCGCTCAAGCAAAGGAAAGGCTCCCCTTCGCGGCGTACCGTCTGTTGGCGCAACAGCGGGAAGCACGTCCCGTCAAGCAGCAGGTTGTCCCCATCCGCATTCGCGCGGCAAAGGCGAAACATGGATCGCACGGCAAGCTCTTTATCCAATGCCTCCAACATCTCGCGTGCCTCGCTGCCCAAAGTCATCGCCTCTTTGGCCCGTGCCTGTTTGTCCGCAGGGAATGCGGAGAGCCATTGCAGCCGGCAAGCGTCGCAACCATGTACGTGCATGGCCGATGCGAACTCGGGTGGAAAGCCCCAAGCGTGGAAGAAGTAAATCCAATTGATGTAAGGAACCACTTCGTGTATGCGGTAGGTAAGGATGGTACTCATGCGCGTCACTCCTACGTATGGAAAGGTTCATTCAAACCGTAACGCTTCTCCCCGATAGCCTCCGTCCACGTGCGTGCCGTCATAGACAAGATGCCCGTTGACAAACGTCTTCTCTACCTTCCAGTGGAAGGTCGTTCCCTCCAACGGGCTCCATTCGCATTTACTCTGTATGACGCATGGCGTTACTTCCCATGGGGTATGGGGACGTACCAACACGAGGTCGGCACGGTATCCTTGGCGCAGGTAGCCGCGCCCTTGGATGTGGAAAAGGTCGGCGGGCGCATGGCACATCTTGCGTACCACGGTCTCTATGGAGAAGACACCTTGGTCCGTCAGTTCCAGCATGGCCGGCAGGGAGAACTGCACCATGGGCATGCCCGAGGCGGCGTGCAGCGCGTCGCCCCCTTTCTCCATCAACAAATGGGGCGCGTGGTCGGTGGCGATAACGTCAATCAAGTCTTCATTCACGGCACGGCGCAACGCCTCCCGGTCAGCAAGTTCCTTCACGGCAGGGTTGCATTTGATGCGTGAGCCCAGTATTTTGTAGTCGTTCACGGTGAAGAGCAGGTGAGCGACGCAAGCCTCGGCCGTGACGCGCTTGTCGGCAACGCTTCCTGTCGTCAGCAGGTTCAGTTCCTCCTTGGTGGAGAGGTGCAGCAGATGCAGCCGCGCCCCCGCTTCCCGCGCCAAGCCGACGGCCAGTTCCGAAGAGGCATAGCAGGCTTCGCGCGAGCGGATGCGGCTGTGTTCCTTCATCGGCACGGCTTTCTCCCCATACCGCGCCTTGCAACGTTCCGTGTTTTGGCGTATGATGTCTTGCGACTCGCAATGGGCGGCAATCAACATGTCCGTCTCATAGAATACGTGCCGCAGGCTCTCCAAGCGGTCAACCAGCATGTTGCCGGTGCTGGAACCCATGAAGAGCTTGATGCCGCACACGCGGTGGCGGTCTATCCTTGCAAACTCCTTGTAGTTGTCGTTGGTGGCGCCGAAATAGCACGAATGGTTCACGATGCATTTCCTGTCGAGCAGGTCGAGCTTCTCCTCCAAGGCCGCTATCGTGGTGGTCTGCGGATTTGTATTGGGCATGTCCATGATGGAGGTCACCCCTCCAGCGGCGGCCGCACGACTCTCGGTGAAGATGTCCGCCTTGTGCGTCAGCCCCGGGTCACGGAAATGCACGTGGTCGTCAATCACGCCCGGCAGCAAGTAGCAACCGTCGGCATTTATCGTCTCGTCACAAGGCGATGCGGGCAAGGCTTCGCCCTCCAACACTTCGGCAATGCGCCCACCGGCCACGACTATCGAGCCTATGGTCTGTCTGCCCTCGTTCACCAAGGTTGCGTTATGTATGAATGTCCGTCTCATCTTTGCCGTTTGAACCAACTGTCCCATTTCAGACGTATTACGCCGAACATGGCCTCGCCTATGATGCTGCCGTTCATTTTGGAGGTACCCAATTCGCGGTTGATGAAGATGACAGGTACCTCTTTCAAATGGAACCCGCACCGGTAAGCGGTGAATTTCATCTCTATTTGGAAAGCATACCCCTTGAAGCGTATCTTGTCTAACCGTATGCGCTCCAACACCTCCCGCCGGTAACATACAAAGCCCGCCGTGGTGTCGTGAATGGGCATGCCGGTGATGCACTGCACGTATTTGGAGGCGAAGTAGGAGAGGATGACCCGTCCCATGGGCCAGTTCACCACATTCACCCCGCTTATATAGCGCGACCCGATGGACACGTCGGCACCCTCCTCCTTGCATGCCTTGTACAGGCGGGGCAAGTCCTGCGGGTTGTGGCTGAAGTCGGCATCCATCTCGAAGATATAGTCATAGCCGTGGCTCAAAGCCCACCTGAAGCCTGCGATGTAGGCCGTGCCTAATCCTAACTTGCCGCTGCGTTCCACAAGGAAGAGCCGCTGCGCGAACTCCTGCCGCAAGGTCTTCACGATGGTTGCCGTGCCGTCGGGCGAGCCGTCGTCGATGACCAATATATGGAATCCCGCTTCCAAGCGGAAAACGGCCCGGATAATGTTTTCGATGTTTTCCCGTTCGTTGTAGGTGGGAATGATGACAATACTGTCCGATTGCTGCATGATGACCTTGTCTGTGGGGTTCTTGGTGCAGGCAAAAGTAACGCTTTTCGGCGAATGATGGATAAAACTACCAGATAATTATGTAATTTTGCAGCCGTTTATTGCCCGCCTGTCGGGCGTGAAGAATAACCGGAACGTAATGACCATTACCGAACTGCAACAACGTTATGCCGTCCATCCCCATATAGAGGCAGTGCAGAGACTGTTAGGGGACGATTCTGTCAAATACCTCTATTGCAAAGGGCTGTGTGCGTCCGCCGCTTCGCTCGTCTCGTCAGCTTTGGCAAGCCGCGCCGCTTCCCCATTCCTCTTTATATTGGGCGACTTGGAAGAGGCCGGCTATTTCTACCACGACTTGGTACAGCTTTTGGGTGAGGCGCATGTCCTCTTCTTCCCTTCTTCTTTCCGCCGTGCCGTGAAATACGGACAACGCGATGCCGCAAACAGCATCCTGCGCACGGAAGCGTTGGCCCGCTTGCAGAAGAGCGAGGCGGGGCTTTGCATCGTCACCTATCCTGACGCATTGGCCGAGAAGGTAGTCTCCCGCGATGCGTTGGCGGCCAACACGTTGGAGGTACAGGTAGGCGAGCGTGTCTCTCCCACGTTCTTGGACGAAGTGTTGCGCAGCTACGGTTTCGAGCGGGTGGAGTATGTCTATGAGCCGGGACAATATGCCTTGCGCGGCAGCATCGTCGACCTCTTCTCCTTCTCATCCGAATATCCCTTCCGCATCGACTTCTTCGGAGACGAAGTGGAGAGCATCCGCCTTTTTGAAGTGGAGACACAGCTTTCGCGCGAGTCCAAGCAGCGCGTGGTGATAGTGCCCGACCTCGCCCGCAACCAAGCCTCAAGTAACGGCAGCGTCTCCGTGCTCGACTTCCTTCCTGGGGATACCGTGCTTGCCGTGCGCGACCTCTCTTGGGTATACGAACGCATCTCGGCCGTGCACGACGAAGCCTTGTCGCCCCAAGCCATTGCGGCACGCCAAGCCGAAGAGGAGGTGGTTTCATTGGACGGCATGCTCTTGCAAGGAGAGGAGTTCATCAAGCGGGCACTCGCCTTTAGGCGGTTGGAGTTCGGGGCCAAGCCCTCCGGCACCCCCGATGCCGTCGTCACCTTCGATACCTCCTTGCAGCCCGTATACCACAAGAACTTCGACTTGGTGGCCGACTCTTTCAAGAAGTATCTGTCCCAAGGCTATACCTTATATATATGTAGCGACAGCCTCAAGCAGATTGAACGCATCCGCTCCATCTTCGAGGACCGTGGCGACGCGATAGCCTTCACCCCCGTGGAGCGCACCCTGCACGAAGGCTTCGCCGACAACACCCTGCGCCTGTGCCTTTTTACCGACCACCAGCTGTTCGACCGCTTTCACAAGTATAACTTGCGTAGCGAGAAAGTACACGGCGGCAAGGTGGCGTTGAGCCTGAAAGAACTCAACCAGTTCACGCCGGGCGACTACGTGGTACATG
>JAJPYP010000166.1 GCA_021204885.1 Prevotellaceae bacterium | reverse complement strand
GGCGTATCGTGGGATAGATACGGTCGTAGGTCTGCGTTTGGGGATTATAGATGTAGTAAACTTTGCGCATCTCCGGGAGTTTTGGGAATATTTCACCGTGTCGATGGGGCAAAAGTAATAAAAACAAAGTATCTTTGCACGGTTTTCACGAATAATTAATTTTAGTTATCATAAACAGGTAACTTCACACATACTTAATCGCCATGTTGACTGCCAATGAAATCAGGGACTCGTTCAAGAGTTTCTTTGAAAGCAAAGCCCACCACATCGTGCCTTCCGCACCGATGGTGGTAAAGGACGACCCCACGCTGATGTTCACCAACGCGGGCATGAACCAGTTTAAGGATATTATCTTAGGTAATCACCCAGCCCGGTTCAAGCGGGTGGCCGACTCGCAGAAATGCCTCCGGGTGAGCGGCAAGCACAACGACTTGGAAGAGGTGGGGCACGACACGTACCACCACACCATGTTCGAGATGTTAGGCAACTGGTCGTTCGGCGACTACTTCAAGAAAGAGGCCATCTCGTGGGCTTGGGAGTATTTGGTGGAGGTGTTGAAACTCAACCCGAAAGACCTCTACGCCACGGTCTTCGAGGGAAGCCCCGAAGAGGGATTGGAACGCGACAACGAGGCGGCCGCCTATTGGGGCATGTTCCTGCCCCAAGACCACATCCTGAACGGCAACAAGCACGACAACTTCTGGGAGATGGGCGACACGGGTCCGTGCGGCCCCTGCTCGGAGATACACATCGACTCGCGCACGGAAGAGGAGAAGGCGCTCCTGCCCGGGCGTGAATTGGTGAACAAGGACCATCCGCAGGTCATCGAGATATGGAACTTGGTGTTCATGCAATACAACCGCAAGGCCGACGGGTCGCTTGAAGGGCTTCCCGCCAAGGTAATCGATACGGGCATGGGCTTCGAGCGATTGGTACGCACCCTGCAAGGAAAGCACTCCAATTACGATACCGACGTGTTCCAGCCACTGATAGAAGCCATCGGCCGCTTGGCCGGCATGGCGTATGGCAAGGACGAGAAGTGTGACATCGCCATGCGTGTGGTGGCCGACCACATCCGCACCATCGCCTTCTCCATTACCGACGGACAGCTGCCGGGCAATGCCAAGGCGGGTTACGTCATACGGCGTATCTTGCGCCGCGCCGTTCGCTACGGCTACACCTTCTTGGGGCAGAAACAGGCTTTCCTGTACAAGTTGGTTCCCGTACTCATCGAGGAGATGGGCGGTGCCTATCCCGAACTGAAAGCACAGGAGGAGCTCATTGTCAAAGTGATAAAAGAAGAAGAAGAGGCTTTCCTGCGCACGCTCGATACGGGCATCCGCTTGTTGGAGAAGACCATGGCCGAGGCCAAGGCAGCCGGCAAGGAGACCATCAGCGGCAAGGATGCCTTCACGCTTTACGACACCTTCGGCTTCCCGCTCGACTTGACGGAACTCATCCTGCGCGAGAACGGCATGGGCACCGACATCGACGAGTTCAACGCCGAGATGCAGCTGCAGAAGCAGCGTGCCCGCAACGCGGCCGCCGTGGAGACGGGCGACTGGATAACCTTGCGTGAGGGGACGACGGAGTTCGTGGGCTACGACTATACGGAGTACGAGACGCGCATCTTGCGCTACCGCCAAGTGAAGCAGAAGAACCATACACTCTACCAGATTGTATTGGACAAGACCCCCTTCTACGCCGAAAGCGGCGGACAGGTGGGCGATACCGGCGTGTTGGCCGGCGAGTTCGAGACCATCGAGGTCATCGACACGAAGAAGGAGAACAACCTGCCCATCCACTTGACCAAGAAGCTGCCCGAGCATCCCGAAGCGCCGTTCATGGCTTGTGTGAACCAAGAGAAGCGTGCCGCCTGCGCTGCCAACCACTCCTGTACCCACCTGTTGGACGAGGCGCTACGCGAAGTGCTGGGCGACCACGTGGAGCAGAAGGGTTCCTTGGTAACGCCCGAGGCGTTGCGTTTCGACTTCTCCCATTTCCAGAAGGTGACCGACGAGCAGCTGCGCCGCGTGGAGCACTTGGTAAACGCCCGCATCCGCGCCAACATCCCCTTGAAAGAGTATCGGAACATTCCCATCGCCGACGCCAAGGAGCTCGGCGCCATCGCCCTCTTCGGCGAGAAGTATGGTGACCATGTACGGGTCGTCCAGTTCGGCTCTTCCATCGAGTTCTGCGGCGGCACGCACGTGGCCGCTACCGGTAACATCGGCATGATGAAGATAGCCTCGGAAAGCTCCGTGGCAGCCGGCGTGCGCCGCATCGAAGCCATCACGGGCGCACGTGTGGAGGAGATGATGGACACCATGCACGACCTGCTGCACGACTTGCGCATGCTCTTCAACAACGCCCCCGACTTGACCGGCACCATCCGCCGTCACATCGAGGAGAACGCCGGGCTGAAAAAGCAAGTGGAGGAGTTCCGCAAGGAGAAGGAGGCCCAACTCAAGGAGAAGCTGGTACAAAGCATCAAAGAGGTGAAAGGCGTGAAGGTCATCAAGCTGAGCGGCCTGCGCTTGCCCGCCGACACGGTGAAGAACATCGCCTTCCAGCTGCGCGGGGAGATTACCGAGAACCTCTTCTTCGTATGCGGCTCCCTGTCGGAAGACGGCAAGCCGCTCTTGACGGTGATGTTGAGCGACAACCTCGTGGCCGAAGGGATGAAAGCAGGCCTGTTGGTGCGCGAAGCGGCCAAGCTGATGCAAGGTGGCGGCGGCGGACAACCCCACTTCGCCACGGCGGGCGGCAAGAACGCCGACGGCTTGAACGCCGCCGTGGAGAAGGTGTTCGAGTTGGCGGGCTTTTAAGCTCCTAACACCTGCTCCTGCGGGTAGTTCACCAAATAGAGCGTACCCGTGGCACGGGTAAAGGCGGTGTATAGCCAGCGGAAGTAATCGGGCGTAAGGAACTCGTCGGCCACGTAGGCCGAGTCGAGGAAGACGTTCTTCCACTGTCCGCCTTGTGCCTTGTGGCAAGTCACGGCGTAGGCATACTTCACTTGCAGGGCGTTGTAATGAGGGTCGGCTTTCATCTTTTCCATCCGCTCCCGTTTCAAGGGGATGTCGGCATAATCCTCTAATACGGCATGGAACAGCCGCTGGTTGTCTGCCGCCGACAGCGCGGGCGCGTCGCTTTGCAAGGTATCCATCAAGAGGTTCACCTCCCTCTCCAAGCCGCCGCAATCGGGGAACGAGAGGGTGACGCGGGCAAAACGGAAGCCATACAGCACATACACCCGGTGCACGCGCCGCACCACGGCCGTCTCGCCGTTGGCTATGAAGTCTATCTCCTGCTGCCCCGCCATCCAGTAGTAGTTGTTCTTGGCCACCATCAAGAGGTCGCCCGCTTCCAACTCCTCCTCGCGCCACAGCAACCGCGCACGGATGCCCTTGTTGTAGAGGTTGGCTCGCTTGTTGCTGCGGCACACCACCATCGTCTCCTCCACCCCGTCACGTCCGTAACAACGCTCCAACGCCTCGAGCAACTCGCTGCCGGGAAGCGTGCGGATGTCGGCAAAGCCCGCTATCTTCAACTTGGGAAGGGAAGCATACTCGCCGGCGGCTATCCGCTCGCGCAAGCGGGTGGCGTTCCACAAGATGCCCGACCCCGCCCCTTGACGCACCACCTCGGTCAAGTCGCCCTCCATCACCTCCAAACCATATCCCTTCATGGCCTCGGCATGGAGGGCAGGGCTTTGCTCCTCGCCCACCGGGGGCAACTGCGCCGTGTCGCCGGTCAAGAGCAGGCGGCATCCCGGTGCCGAATAGACGTAACTCACCAAGTCGTCGAGCAGCCTGCCCGTACCGAAGATGGAACCCGAAAGCCCCTCATTGGCTATCATGGAAGCCTCGTCCACGATGAAGAGGGTGTGGCGTGCCAAGTTGTCGTTCAAGGTGAAGCGCACGGCCTCGGCCGAGAACGACTGTTGGCGGTATATCTTCCTGTGTATGGTAGAGGCGGGATGACCGGCGTAAGCCGAGAAGATCTTGGCCGAGCGTCCGGTTGGAGACAACAGCACGCACCGTCGGCCCAACTTGTCCAACGTGCGCGTCAAAGCCCCCACCAACGTGGTCTTCCCCGTACCGGCATAGCCGCGCAACAAGAAAACGGCCCCGCTTACGGGCATTACCAGAAAATTTGACAGTAATTTAACAATAAATTCTTGCCCAACTGTTG
>JAJPYP010000091.1 GCA_021204885.1 Prevotellaceae bacterium | reverse complement strand
CTTGGGTAGAGACCGTGCGCTCGGCACGCGCCTTGATGAATGCCGGCCAGTACAACGAAGCCGGCGTATCGCAGATGGAAGCCACCTGCTATAGCGTGCAGACTTCGGTGCTCGACCTGAAAGAACAGATTAACCAAGCCGAGAACAGCCTCTCGCTGTTATTGGCCGAAACGCCAAGCAACCACGAACGCGGCAAGTTGGCCGACCAGCAGTTCCCCGAAGAGCTGCACGTGGGCGTGCCCTTGCAAGTACTCTCCAACCGTCCCGACGTAAGGGAGGCTGAACGCACGTTGGAAGCCGCCTTCTACGCCACCAACGCCGCCCGCTCGGCACTCTATCCCTCGATAACGTTGAGTGGCAGTGCCGGCTGGACCAATTCGGCAGGCTCGGCCATCATCAATCCGGGCAAGTTCTTGGCATCGGCAGTAGGCTCCCTCACCGAGCCGCTCTTTGCCCGCGGACAACTCTTGGGACAATTGAAGATAGCCAAGGCACAACAGGAAGAGAGCCGTCTCGCCTTCCAGAAAGCGTTGCTCAACGCCGGCGGCGAGGTGAACGACGCGCTGACCGCTTGGCAAACCAGCCGCGAGAAGCGTGAGCTGCTCGACAACCAAGTAGCCTCTTTGGAATTGGCCTTGAAGAGCACCATGCTGCTCATGGAACACGGTACCACCAACTACTTGGAGGTACTCACCGCCCGCCAGACACTCCTTTCGGCCCAACTGACGCAAACCGCCAACCGCTTCACCGAAATACAGAGCGTGATAACGCTTTACCAAGCATTGGGCGGCGGACAAGAAACTGACTGATCAACGTGTTTACTTAAAACCTTTTGCTTTACAGTTATTAATAAGGGGGATGTGTCTTTTGACACATCCCCTTATACTTTGCTTACCACCCACTTTCTTGACACGCACGGATATGTTGACAAAACAGCTTTTCTTGCGGTCTCAGGAACGCTTTTCTTGCAGTGTAACGAATGCATTCCTTAGGGTCTGACGACAGCATTTGACAAAGTGTCATCAATACATTCGTTAGGAGGTAAGGAATACATTCGTTAGACCCTAAGGAATGCATTCGTTAGATTTAGCCGAATGTTAAAAATGGAAGGATGCAAAGCAGGACAGGGGATGCCTTGACAACTTGCTTGCAAATGCGTGGATTGGCTGTCTTTTGCGCGAAAACGCCCTTTTTTGCCCCTTGGGGAAAGGAGGAGCAGGGTTGTTGAAAATAGACGACAAAATGCCTATATGTAGCAGAAGAAACCACACGGAAAGGAAGGAAAAACCGTGCGGCAAGGCATCCTTTTACGTCCACAGCGGGCTTCAATCGCCCGCCCGTCGCCGCAACACCACAAGCGGCTTCTTGGACGAGCCGTAGAGCGCGACGAGGTCCTCGGAGAGCACTTTGTACCGTTTTACTCTCCCCAAAGCGGCCATCACCTTGCGCTCCAAAGTCATGTCGGCGCACAACATCCTTGTCAATCCTATATTGCCCAAATCGAGGCTGCCGGATTTGGCGTCGGTATCGAACCGTCCTATCAAACGGTTGCAACCGGCCGTGCCGTAAAGCTGTCCGTCGGCGGTTTGGAAACCTAGGTAAGGGAACTTGGTGTCCTTGGGCGGCACCACCGCCGTGTTCTCTATCTCGATGATGTTCCACTCCCCGTCCAAAGAGGCAATGGGCGCGGCGTTCTTACTCGATGCACAAGAGGCCATCAACGCGGCGGCTCCAAGGCAACACAAGGCAATGATCAGTTTCTTCATTCGTGCGGGATGGTTTATAGTCCAAGCAGAAGAGTTGCCGTCGCCTGAAAGGGGGCGCCGGCAAGGGTTTCTTGCGGCACAAAGATAGGGATAATAATCGAAACGGCGGCCGAAAAGAGCGCGAACATGTTTTTCACCCGAAATTGGATGGAATGTGAGAATTAACCCTTATATTTGTCTCCAAATCGTAACCAGCTAAAAACTTAAAAGCATGGGTAAAGTACTTATCATCGGCGCCGGGGGCGTAGGCACGGTCGTGGCGCACAAAGTGGCTCAAAACAGGGATGTGTTCCATGAGATAACCATCGCCAGCCGCACCCGTTCCAAATGTGACGCCGTGGCCAAAGCCATCGGTGCGGGCGACATAAAGACCGCCGCGGTCGATGCCGACAACGTGGACCAACTTACGGCACTCTTCCATGAGGAGAGACCCGATATGGTCATCAACGTGGCGTTGCCCTACCAAGACCTCACCATCATGGAGGCGTGCTTGCAAACGGGCGTGAACTACTTGGACACCGCCAACTACGAGCCTCGCGACGTGGCACACTTCGAGTACAGCTGGCAATGGGCGTTCAAGCGGCGCTTCGAACAGGCGGGGCTTACCGCCATCTTGGGTTGCGGCTTCGACCCGGGTGTGAGCGGCGTGTTCACCGCCTACGCGGCCAAGCACCGCTTCGATGAGATTCAATACTTAGACATCGTAGACTGCAACGCCGGCAACCACCACAAGGCGTTCGCCACCAACTTCAATCCCGAAATCAACATCCGCGAGATTACGCAGAACGGACGCTACTACGAGAACGGGCAGTGGATAACCACCCGGCCGCTGGAGATACACAAGTCCTTGTCCTATCCCAACATCGGTCCGCGCGACTCCTACTTGCTCTACCATGAGGAGCTTGAATCGTTGGTGAAGAACTATCCCACCATCAAGCGGGCCCGCTTCTGGATGACTTTCGGGCAGGAGTACCTGACGCATTTAAGGGTTATCCAAGACATCGGCATGGCCCGCATCGACGAGGTGGAGTACCAAGGCATGAAAATCGTGCCGCTGCAATTCTTGAAGGCCGTGTTGCCCAACCCGCAAGACTTGGGCAAGGACTATGAAGGGGAGACCTCCATAGGCTGCCGTATACGCGGACTCAAGGACGGAAAGGAACACACCTATTATATATATAACAATTGCAGCCACCAAGCGGCCTACAAGGAGACGGGCATGCAGGGCGTGAGCTACACCACGGGCGTGCCGGCGATGATCGGTGCCATGATGTTCCTCAAGGGCATCTGGAAACGGCCGGGCGTGTGGAACGTGGAGGAGTTCGACCCCGACCCCTTCATGGAGCAGTTGATGGTACAAGGCTTGCCGTGGCACGAGGTCATCGACGGCGACTTGGAGTTATAACAGCCATCCGCCTTGGCGCGGCGAAAGAGACAAAACGAGTAATCACAGATAAAACCATCAAGAATGAAAACAGGAGACAAAGCCCCTGAACTGCTGGGCGTGAACCAGCAAGGCGAAGAGATACGGTTGAGTGCCTACAAAGGCAGGAAAGTCGTGCTCTATTTCTACCCCAAAGACAATACGCCCGGCTGCACGGCCGAGGCCTGCAACCTGCGCGACAACTATGGCGAGCTGCGCCGTGCGGGCTACGAGGTAATCGGCGTGAGCGTGGACGACGTGAAGTCGCACCAGAAGTTCATCGCCAAGTATGAACTGCCTTTCACCCTTATTGCCGATACCGACAAGAAATTGGTCGAGGCGTTTGGCGTATGGGGCGAGAAGAGCATGTACGGCCGCAAGTACATGGGTACCCTGCGCACCACCTTCATCTTGGACGAGGAGGGAAAGGTGGAGCGCATCATCACCCCGAAGGAGATCAAGACAAAGGACCATGCGGCGCAAATCCTTTGAATGCGTCTTCCACCACGGCAATCCGACGTATTAATCCTTAAAGCAAACGATATGGCAAAGAAAGATGAATTGAATTTTGACGGCGCGACGGGCGACAAGGCACAGAGCGAGAAGCTGAAAGCCTTGCAGGCGGCCATGGACAAGATAGAGAAGAGCTTCGGCAAAGGTTCCATCATGAAGATGGGCGACGACAACATCGAGCAGATAGAGGTTATCCCCACCGGCTCCATCGGGCTGAACGTGGCGCTTGGCGTGGGCGGTTATCCTCGCGGGCGTATCATAGAGATATACGGCCCGGAGTCTTCGGGTAAGACCACATTGGCCATCCATGCCATTGCCGAGGCACAGAAGATGGGAGGCATCGCCGCCTTCATCGACGCCGAACACGCCTTCGACCGCTTCTATGCCGCCAAGTTAGGCGTGGATGTGGACAACCTCTTGATATCCCAGCCCGACAACGGCGAGCAAGCCTTGGAAATAGCCGACCAGCTGATACACTCGTCGGCCATCGACATCATCGTCA
>JAJPYP010000246.1:406-4252 GCA_021204885.1 Prevotellaceae bacterium | reverse complement strand
GGGTGTTGTTTGTGTATTCCGTTTAGGGGTAGTGGGTAGTCATTGAGTCAGATCAAGGTATCGCGATGGAGAATTTTATATGTGTGATGTGTTACACCTTGGGCGAAGGGGTGGAGCAGGACGATGCCGAGGCTGCCCTGTGCTTCCGCCGTGCGGCCGACTTGGGATTGGAAGAGGCCAAGCGGCGCTTCTACCAATTGGTGGCGCCGGCGGCCCGGGCGGGCGATGCCGATGCCCGGTACCATTTGGGACTCTGTTATGCCGGCGGGTATGGCGTGGCGCAGAATGACAAGGAGGCCGTGGCTTGGTGGCTGAAAGCGGCGTCGCAAGGCTCGGTGGAGGCGCAGTATCAATTGGGCGTGTGCTATTACGACGGCAAGGGCACGGGGCAAAGCTATGTGCAGGCGGCAAGGTGGTTCGGCGAGGCGGCGGCCGCCGGGCATGCCGATGCCCAGTATGATTTAGGCGTGTGTTACGACACCGGCACGGGTGTGGCGCAGAGTTATGCCGAGGCTGCCGGCTGGTATCGTAAAGCGGCCGAACAGGGGCATGCGGGCGCGGCCTATAACTTGGGCGGATGCTATTATAACGGCGAGGGCGTCGGGCAAGACTATGCCGAAGCGGTGAAGTGGTACCGCCGTGCGGCCGAGGACGGCGATGCCGCCGCACAGTATCAATTGGGCGTGTGCTACGCTACGGGCAACGGCGTGAGGCGCGACATGGACGAGGCCGTCAAGCTGTGGCGCATGGCCGCCGAGCAGGGCGATGCCGATGCCATGGCGGCATTGAAGACGCTGTAGTCCGTATGATTATTCGATTCATATAACATTATCCCATAAATCCGCATAAATAAGAGAAAAAAAAGTGGAGTATGTGCATTATTTCCAAAATAATGGCTATTTTCGCGCCGTTTTAAAGCATAATTATACGCAAATGAAAAAGAAGAGTGCACGCTTAGATGCCATCAAGATGATTGTCTCGAGCAAGGAGTTCGGCTCTCAGGACGAGCTGTTGCAGGCGTTGGAGCAAGAGGGCTTCAAACTGACGCAAGCCACCTTGTCGCGTGATTTGAAGCAATTGCAGATAGCCAAAGCGGCCAGTATGGGCGGGAAGTATATCTACGTTCTTCCCAACAACATCATGTACAAGCGTTCCAACGAACAAAGCGCTACCGAGATGCTCATGGCGGGCGGCTTCGTGTCGTTGAAGTTCTCGGGCAACATCGCCGTGATGCGTACCCGTCCCGGGTATGCCAGCAGCATGGCCTACGACATAGACAACCGTGCGTTCGAGGCCATATTGGGCACCATCGCCGGCGACGACACCATCATGATGGTGTTGAGGGAGCAGGCCACGCACAAGGAGATAGTGGATTTCTTGGCGGGAATCATTCCGAATTTAGATAAAGAATCAATCTTGGAGTAAAAGGACATGGAATTGAAGGATATTGATGTCATGGTGGCCGACGCCTCGCACGAGGTGTACGTCGACAAGATCTTGCAGACCATCAGGGATGCGGCCAAGGTGCGCGGCACGGGCATAGCCGAGCGCACGCACGAGTATGTGGCCACGAAGATGAAGGAGGGAAAGGCGATTATCGCGCTGTGTGGGGATGCCTTTGCGGGCTTCACCTACATAGAGAGTTGGGGTAACAAGCAGTATGTGGCCACTTCGGGGCTGATAGTGCATCCCGATTACCGTGGCTTGGGGTTGGCAAGGCGCATCAAGCGTGCCTCTTTCCAGCTGGCCCGCTTGCGCTGGCCGCACGCCAAGATATTCAGCCTGACCAGTGGGGCCGCCGTGATGAAGCTGAACACCGAGTTGGGTTATCTGCCCGTCACGTTCAACGAGCTCACGGACGACGCCGCCTTCTGGAAAGGGTGCGAGGGTTGCACGAACCACGACATCTTGGTGGCCAAGGAGCGGAAGTATTGCATCTGCACGGCCATGCTTTACGACCCTGCGTTGCATCAGGACGAGGGCATCTGATGCCTGCAAAGGAAACGCGGCAATGCCGGGGAAATCTATGTAATCAATCAAACACGACGATAATGAAGAAGAAAGTAGTAGTAGCATTCAGCGGTGGCTTGGACACCTCGTTCACGGTGATGTATCTAAGCAAGGAGAAGGGATACGAAGTGCATGCCGCCTGTGCCAATACGGGCGGTTTCAGCGCCGCACAGCTCAAGACCAATGAAGAGAACGCCTACAAGTTGGGCGCGGCCAAATACGTGACGCTCGACGTGATGCAGGAGTATTACGCGAAGAGCTTGAAATACATGGTCTACGGCAACGTGCTGCGTAATGGCACGTATCCCATCTCGGTGAGCTCGGAGCGCATCTTCCAAGCGCTTGCCGTGGCACGCTATGCCAACGAGATAGGGGCCGACGCCATCGCGCACGGCTCTACGGGTGCGGGCAACGACCAAGTGCGTTTCGACATGACCTTCTTGGTGATGGCTCCGGGCGTGGAGATCATTACCTTGACGCGCGACATGGCCTTGAGCCGGCAGGAGGAGATAGACTACTTGAACAAGCATGGCTTCAACGCCGACTTCGCCAAGCTGAAATACTCTTATAACGTGGGCTTGTGGGGCACCTCCATCTGCGGCGGCGAGATACTCGACTCCGCCCAAGGGTTGCCCGAGAGCGCCTACTTGAAGCATTGTGTCAAGGAGGGCAGCGAGCGGTTGCGCCTCACCTTCGAGAAGGGCGAATTGAAGGCCGTGAACGGCGAGGCCTTTACCGACCCCGTGCGGGCGATACAGCGTGTGGAAGAGATAGGCGCCGCATACGGCATCGGCCGGGACATGCACGTGGGCGACACGATTATCGGCATCAAGGGGCGTGTGGGCTTCGAGGCGGCCGCGCCCATGTTGATTATCGGCGCACACCGTTTCTTGGAGAAGTACACGTTGAGCAAGTGGCAGCAGTACTGGAAAGACCAAGTGGCCAACTGGTATGGCATGTTCCTGCACGAGAGCCAGTACTTGGAGCCGGTGATGCGCGACATCGAGGCGATGCTCGAGAGCTCGCAACGCCACGTGAACGGCACGGCCATTTTGGAACTGCGTCCTTTGAGCTTCTCCACCGTGGGTGTGGAGAGCGCCGACGACTTGGTGAAGAACAAGTTCGGCGAGTATGGCGAGATGCAGAAGGGCTGGACGGCCGAGGATGCCAAAGGATTCATCAAGGTGACCTCCACCGCGCTCAGGGCTTTCTACGCCAACCACAAGGAGGAGAAAGAGGGCATTTAAGAGGAACAGATATAAATAAGGATAAGGAAATAAAGGGAGCGTTATGGTGAAGGTGGGTATCATAGGCGGTGCCGGCTACACGGCAGGAGAACTGATACGATTGTTGGTGAACCACCCGGCAGTGGAGATCGTGTTCGTGAACAGCACGAGCAACGCGGGCAACCGGGTGACGGACGTGCACGAGGGGCTGTACGGGGAGTGCGGCTTGCGCTTTACCGACGGATTGCCCTTGGACGGGATCGACGTGCTTTTCTTCTGTACCGCCCACGGCGATACCCGCAAGTTCTTGGAGAACCACGAGGTGCCGTCGGCCTTGAAGATGGTGGACCTCTCGATGGATTACCGCTTGGCCGCCGAGGGGAACGACTTCGTCTACGGACTGCCCGAGTTGAACCGCACGGCCATCGGCAACGCCCGGCACATCGCCAATCCCGGTTGCTTTGCCACCTGCATACAGTTGGCGCTGCTGCCGCTTGCCGCAAACGGGCTGCTTCATGGAGACATCCCCGTGAACGCCATTACCGGCAGTACGGGCGCGGGCGTGAAGCCGGGGGCGACCACGCACTTCAGCTGGCGCGACAACAACTTG
>JAJPYP010000246.1:0-396 GCA_021204885.1 Prevotellaceae bacterium | reverse complement strand
ACTTGAGTGTGTACAAGGCGTTCGAGCACCAGCATGTGCCTGAAATCAAGCAGTCGTTGCGGCAGTTGCAGCCGGGCTTCGGGGCCGAAATCGACTTCATTCCTTATCGCGGCGACTTCCCGCGCGGCATCTTCGCCACCTCGGTGGTAAAGACCGACGTGCCGCAAGAGGAGATACAAAAGCTGTACGAAGCGTTCTATGCCGATGCTCCTTTCACGCACGTGGTGGAGAAGAACGTCGACCTAAAACAGGTGGTGAACACCAACAAGTGCCTGATTCACTTGGAGAAGCATGGAGACAAGCTGCTCATTGTGTCGTGCATCGACAACTTGCTCAAAGGGGCCAGCGGACAGGCGGTACAAAACATGAACTTGATGTTCCATTTGGAGGAGACGG
>JAJPYP010000006.1 GCA_021204885.1 Prevotellaceae bacterium | reverse complement strand
AGCCGTTGGCCCTATTAGGCGGCAAGCCGGTGATAGAGCGGGTCTATGAAAGGGTGGCCGGCCTGTTGGACGACGTGTGCGTGGCCACCGACGACGAGCGCATCCGCTTGGCCGTCGAGGCCTTCGGCGGCAAGGCGGTCATGACCTCGACACGCCACAAGAGCGGTACCGACCGCTGCTGGGAAGCCTTTCTGAAATTGGGCTCCGATGCCGACGTGGTAGTCAATATACAGGGCGACGAGCCCTTTATCCACCCCACGCAAATAGAGGCTATCAAGGCTTGCTTCGACGACCCCGCCACGCAGATAGCCACCTTGGTGAAGCCCTTCACCGCAGCCGACGGCTTCGAGGCGTTGCAGAACGTGAACTCCCCCAAAGTGGTGGTAGACAAGGCGATGAACGCCCTCTACTTCAGCCGTTCCATCATTCCCTATCAGCGTAACGCCGATAAAAAGGAGTGGTTGGAGCGCCACACCTATTACAAGCACATCGGCCTGTATGCCTACCGCAAGGAAGTGCTGGCCGAAATCACTTCCTTGCCGCAGTCTCCGCTTGAAATAGCCGAATCGTTGGAACAGTTGCGCTGGCTGGAGAACGGCTATACCATCAAGGCGGGCATCACGCGGGTGGAGACCATCGGCATAGACACTCCGCAAGACTTGGAACGGGCGGAAGCCTTCTTGAAGCGTTTCCCCGACTGACCTTATAGCATGTTAGACAGAAGTAAACAACCGCCCATCCGTCCCTTGGCCGACCTCACCTTGCAAGAGCCGCGCCGCACCACGCTGCCCAATGGCGTGCAGTTGAACCTGCTCGACGCGGGCGACTACGATGTGGTGCGCATCGACCTGCTCTTCAAAGGGGGGCGCTGGCACCAGACGCAATCCTTGCAGGCGCTCTTCACCAACCGCATGTCGCGCGAAGGGACAAGCCGCTATTCGGCGGCCCAGATTGCCGCGAAGCTCGACTTCTACGGCGCTTGGTTAGAACTCTCCGTGGGTTGGGAGTACTCCTTCATCACCCTCTTCTCGCTCGACAAATACCTGCCGCAGACATTGGAAGTGTTGGAATCGATGGTCAAGGAACCGCTCTTCCCCGATAAGGAGTTGCAGACGGTGCTGCAAACCAACGAGCGGCAGTTCCTTGTCAACTCCTCCAAGGTGAGTTTCCTTGCCCACCGCGCCTTGATGAAGGCCCTCTATGGCGGCGGGCATCCTTGCGGGCTGTTGACGGCACGCGAAGATTACGGCCGCATCACCCCCGACGTGCTGCGTGCCTTTTACAACCGTTGCTACCACGCCCGCAACTGCACCGTTTACCTCTCGGGCAAGGTGACGGACGACCTCGTGCGCCGCGTGGAGTCGCTCTTCGGTGCCGACTCCTTCGGTAAAGGCACCGAGCAGCCCTTCACGAGTCCCTGCCTGCCTGTGCAAGCCTCGGCCAAACGCCTCTTTGTGGAGCGTGCCGACGCGCTGCAATGTGCCGTTGCCATGGGCATGCCCTTTGTGGACGTGCACCATCCCGACTACCTGAAAGCACGGGTGCTGGTCACGCTTTTGGGCGGTTACTTCGGCAGCCGGCTCATGTCCAACATCCGCGAGGAGAAGGGTTATACCTACGGCATCACCGCCGGCATCGTCGCCGCTCCGGGTACGGGCGCACTCCTCATCAACGCCGAGACCACGCCCGCTTTCGTGGAGCCGCTCATCGCGGAAGTCTACCGTGAGATAGACCGCCTGCACGATGAATTGGTGCCGGGGGAGGAGCTGACCATGGTGAAGAACTACCTGCTTGGCGATTTCTGCCGCACCTACGAGTCGGCCCTGTCTACAGCCGACGCTTGGATATTGGTGCAGACAAACGGCTTCGGCACGGACCATTTCACGCGCTTCATGGAGGCCGTCAAAAGCGTCACCCCCGAAGAGATACGCCAATTGGCACGTAGCCATTTGTGTAAAGAGAATATAAAAGAAGTGGTATCGGGCAAAAAAATGTAATAAAATGCAAGAATTACCCGCACCCTTGTCCGATTAATGGTAACTTAGCCGCTTCAAAGACAAACGCATCCTGAATAAAGAAAGAATGAAATACTTCCGTATCGTCCTCTATATGGCCCTGTTGTCGTCCCTCTTTTCCCAAGCCCTGTGGGCACAAGAAGAGAAGGGTGGAGTCGTGGGCAAAGTCAAAGGAGTCTTCACGCCCGAAATCAAGATAGGCACCTATACCTTTAAAGACGGCTCGGTCTACAGCGGCGAGATGAGGGGGCACAAGCCCTACGGCAAAGGAAAGACGGTCTTCAAGAACGGCGACGTGTACGAGGGCGAGTATGTGAAGGGCAAGCGGCAAGGCTATGGCGTGTACACCTTCCCCGACGGCGAGAAGTATGAGGGTGATTGGTATCAGGACGAGCAGCACGGCCGCGGCATCTTCTATTTCATGAACAACAACCGTTACGAAGGCTTGTGGTTTCAAGACTACCAGCACGGCCAAGGCATCATGTACTACCACAACGGCGACATATACGACGGCAACTGGGTGAACGACAAGCGCAGCGGCGAGGGCACCTACACGTGGAAAGACGGCTCCAAATACTCGGGCTCGTGGAAGAACGACAAGAAAGAGGGCGAAGGCGTGTTGGTGTGGACCGACGGCTCGGTCTACTCAGGCGCTTGGAAAGCCGACCTGCGCGAGGGCAAAGGCACCTTCGAGTATGCCAACGGCGACAAGTACGTGGGCGACTGGAAGGCCGACGTGCAACATGGCAAGGGCATCTACTACTTCCAGACGGGCGATCGTTATGAAGGCTCTTACGTGGAGGGCGAGCGCACCGGCCAGGGCACCTACTACTACACCAACGGCGACAAGTATGTGGGCAACTTCAAGAACGGCCTGCAAGACGGGCAAGGCACCTTCACGTGGGCCAACGGCGCCGTCTATACGGGCGAGTGGAAAGACAACGAGCGCAACGGATACGGCACGTATACTTGGAGCGTGGGCGACTCCTACGAAGGCGAGTGGAAAGCCAACAAGTTCAACGGGCAAGGCACGTTGATACAAGTGGACGGCACCAAGTACACCGGCGGTTTCGTGGACGGCTTGGAAGATGGCAACGGCGTGCAGACCGATGCCGACGGGAACCGCTACGAGGGCTTCTTCAAGCAAGGGAAGAAGAACGGACCGTTTGTAGAGACGGACGTACACGGCAGGATTATCCGCAGGGGAACGTATAAGATGGGAAGGTTTGACGGCAATTGACGTCACTCCTTCCCATCTCTTTTTAAGATTGATAAAACGACATAGTGTTACTATTAAAAACGACTTGTCATGGAGAAGTTCATTCGTTTTTTGGAAAGTCTGAAGATGACCATCCTTGGAGGCATCGCCCTTGCCGTCAGCTTGGTCTTGTGGCTCACCGATGTTCATCCCGCTTTCGACCCGGCGTGGATAACGGTATTCATCAGCGGCTTGCCCTTGCTCTATTGGGCCTTTACCCGCCTGCTTTTCCAGCGTTGGATCTCCTCGGCCTTGCTCATCAGCATCGCCATGATAGCCTGCATTTATATAGGCCAGCTCTTCGCCGCCGGCGAGGTGGCGTTCATCATGGCCATAGGCGGATTGTTGGAAGACTACACCGTGCGTCGGGCCAAGCGCGGCCTTGGCAAGCTCATCGCCTTGGCGCCCGACAAGGGGCGACTCGTTATAGGCAAGGAAGATGAAGCGGTACGCATGGTGCCTGCCGGTGAAATCCGCCAGGGCGACATACTGCGCGTGCTGCCCGGCGAGCGCGTTCCCGTAGACGGTGTCATTGTCTTGGGCGACAGTTCCGTAGACCAGTCCATCTTGACAGGCGAGTCCTTGCCGGTAGACAAGACCACGGGCGACAAGGTGTTCTGCGGCACCATGAACTGTTTCGGTTCCGTCGATATACGTGCCACCGAGGTGGGGCACGACTCCTCGCTCCAAAAGATGATCAAGTTGGTGCAAGAGGCCGAGCAAAAGAAAGCTCCCATGCAGCGCATCGTCGACAAGTGGGCCACTTGGTTAGTGCCCATTGCCCTTGCGATTGCCGTCATCACCTATTTGGCCACCGGCATATTGGTACGTGGGGTCACCATTATGGTGGTGTTCTGTCCTTGCGCGTTGGCCTTGGCCACGCCTGTCTCCATTGTAGCGGGTATAGGGCAAGCCACCAAGATGGGTGTGCTGGTCAAGTCGGGCGAGGCGTTGGAGCGCATGGGCAGGGTAGATTGCATCACTTTCGACAAG
>JAJPYP010000264.1 GCA_021204885.1 Prevotellaceae bacterium | reverse complement strand
GCTCAACCCGATGTCCACGGTAGTCCACTCGCCCACGAAAGGCTCGTTCTCGGCGAAGAGGAAGGCGAGTTTGGGGAGTTGCAGCGTGATGGTGAGCCGGGCATGGATGATGCCCGAAGCGGTGTTGTAGCTGTTGTCCTCGCCCATCAGCCCCGAGGGGATATCGATGGCCACCACGGTGGCGGGGGAAGCGTTGATGTACTTCACCACGGCGGCAAAGCCACCGCTAAGAGGCTTGTTCAGCCCGCTGCCGAAGAGTCCGTCTACGACCACATCGGCGGCCGTAAGCTGTGGCGGGGTGAACTGGGCAGTCACTTCGTGGAACGCCACGGAGGGCATGGCTGTCAAACGGTCGCGGTTTACGGCGCAATCGGGCGAGAGGGCGTTCTTGGGGTTGAAGAGGTAAACGGTGACCGTATAGCCCTTGTCGGCAAGCAGACGTGCCGTAGCCAGCGCGTCGCCGCCGTTGTTGCCCGGTCCGGCAAAGAGGGTCATGGGGGTATCGGTATCCCATCGTGCGCAAATCTCATCTGTAATGGCGCGTGCGGCACGTTCCATCAGGTCTATTGAGGTAATGGGCTCGTTTTCTATCGTGTAGGCATCCAATTGCTTGATGCCGGCGGTGGGGAATAATTTCATTTTACAAGTATCTTTTGGAGGGTGGGTTTTAAAGCGGAACAAAGATAGGGCTTTCAGTAGAGAAGCCTCGTTAAAAAAGCTTATAATTGCGTCGGCATGCCGCCCTTGAAGGGTAAAAAGCGGCAGCCCGCTTGGAATATAATCGTATCTTCGCATCGACTTTCAACGCGCTTCTACATGGATACCATACAAATCAAAGAGCAGACTTTCGCCGTCTCCATCACGGAAAAGACCATCTTGAAAGAGGTGGACCGTGTGGCCGCCGCCATCAACCGCGACTTGGCCGGCAAGCGTCCGCTCTTCTTGAGCGTGTTGAACGGGGCGTTCATGTTCACGGCCGATTTGTTGAAGCGCGTCACCATTCCCTGCGAGGTGTCGTTCGTGAAGTTGGCCTCCTACCAAGGGGTCTCCTCCACCGGCAAAGTCAAGGAGGTCATCGGCCTGAACGAGAAGTTAGAGGGGCGTGTCGTGGTCGTTGTGGAGGACATCGTAGACACGGGCTTCACCATGCAAAGGCTTTTGGAGACGTTAGCCGCACGGCACCCGAAAGAGCTACACATCGCCACGTTGCTCGTGAAGCCCGACAAGCTACAAGTAGACTTGGACATCGAGTATGTCGCGCTGCGCGTACCTGGCGATTTCATCGTGGGATACGGCCTGGACTATGACGGATTGGGGCGGAACTACCCGGATATTTACACTTTAGTGGAAGAAGAACCATGCACTCATTAAACTTCAAATAGTCATGTTGAACATTGTCATTTTCGGTGCTCCCGGTTCAGGCAAGGGAACACAAAGCGAACGTATTGTAGCCAAGTATGGCATCAACCACATCTCCACGGGCGATGTGTTGCGTGCCCAAATCAAGGCGGGAACAGAATTAGGCAAGACGGCCAAAGGTTTCATAGACCAAGGGCAACTGCTGCCCGATGACCTTATCATCGGCATCTTGGCCGATACCTTGGATGGCCTGCACGAGAGCAAAGGGGTGATTTTCGACGGTTTCCCCCGTACCATCGCACAGGCGGAGGCCTTGAAGAAGATGCTGGCCGAACGGGGTCAGGGTATCAGTGTGATGTTGGATTTGGAGGTGCCCGAAGAGGAACTCATTACGCGCCTTGTGAAGCGCGGGCAGGAATCGGGCCGTGCCGACGACAACGAGGAGACCATACGCAAGCGGCTCACCGTGTACCACGCGCAGACCGCCCCTTTGATAGATTGGTACAAGCAGGACGGCACCTATTGCCACATCAACGGCTTGGGCGACTTGGAGCGCATTACAAGCGACATCTGCAAGGCCATAGACGCGCTTTGAACAAGCGCGTTATCGTGCTTGCTACCGGGTATCGACCTGCTTTAAACGGCTGTCGATACTTTGCTGTGGCGGGGCGGGATTATACCTGTCCCGCTTCCAATATCTTATCGTAGAATTCGTTGCAAGCGTCGGCAAAGTGGTCGGCCGGCTGGTAAGGGAGGATGGGTTTTCCCGCCTTGCGGGCATGCTCCATCACCACTTCATTGACGTGTTCGTCCTGCTGGATGATGCCGTCGGCGTAGTCCACGGCCAGTTTGCAGAGTGCGGTGTAGTTGATGGGGTCTTTCAGTTTGGACACCTCTTTCTTGGTGATGCCCTTGAGCATGAGCTTGGCGGGATAATCGGCATGGAACGGGGTGGTGAACTCGTTGTCGTATAGGGAGAAGATGACTTTGGCTCCCCGGAACGAAGGCTCGTCCCTGTAGGCACGCTTGATGTAGAGGGGTGCCAGCGCGGTCATCCAACCGTGGCAATGGATGATGTCGGGACACCAGCGCAGCTTCTT
This sequence comes from Prevotellaceae bacterium, assembly GCA_021204885.1. The sequence goes on along the minus strand of JAJPYP010000264.1, from coordinate 1,831 downwards.
GACCGTCTCCAACACGCCACGTGCATAGAAGATGGTGCGTGCGTCGTTGTCCTCATACTCTACCCCGTTCTCGTCGGTAATTTGCAGCCGGTTCTGGAAATAGTCGTCGTTGTCGATGAAGTAGACCTGCATGCGGGCCGATTGTATGGAGGCTACCTTGATGATGAGCGGGTGGTCGGTATCGTCGATGATGAGATTCATTCCCGAAAGCCGTATCACTTCGTGCAATTGGTTCCTACGTTCGTTGATGTTTCCCCACTTGGGCATGAACGTCCTGATTTCCCTTCCCCTTTCCTGTATCGCCTGTGGCAAGCTCCTGCCTATGCGCGACATCTCTGTCTCAGGAACGTATGGAGTTATCTCCTGGGTTATAAATAAAACCTTCTTCGCCGTTGCCATAATATAACCTGTTCGCTTTGTCAGTGCAAAGATATAAAAAAAATCGGGCAATTCTGCAAATAATGCACGCTATTCATTCCATATTATTTGTTAAGAGCTTGTCATTCAGCCGTAGGAAGCCCTGCTTTCGCGTTCGGCTTTCTTAACGCGCGTTCATTATTATTTTACGATTATTCTTCTTTATATGCCAAATTATCGTTTAATTTGCAGCCGTTTCGCGTTACGCCGATTGGAATATACCTTGTAAGGATGAAAACAATACATAGTATCAAGGAATTGCAAGCCGCCCTTGCGCCGCTTAAAGCGGCCGGCAAGCAAGTGGGGTTGGTGCCCACCATGGGTGCCTTGCACGAAGGCCACGCCTCTTTGGTAAGACGTGCCGTGGCCGGGAATGATGTCACTGTAACAAGTGTTTTCGTCAACCCCACCCAGTTCAATGACAAGAACGACTTGAACAAGTATCCCCGCACCACCGAGGCCGATTGCCGCTTGCTGGAGGCGTGTGGCGCCTCGTTTGTCTTCCTGCCTTCCGTGGCCGAGATGTATCCCCGGCCCGATACCCGTCGGTTCGACTTCGCTCCTTTGGATAAGGTGATGGAGGGCGCTTGCCGGCCGGGGCACTTCAACGGCGTTTGCCAGATTGTGAGCAAGCTCTTCGACATCGTGCAGCCCGACAGGGCCTACTTCGGCGAAAAAGACTTCCAGCAATTGGCCATCATCCGCGAGATGGTGCGCAGGCTGCACTATCCCTTGGAAATCGTGGGTTGCCCCATTGTACGCGCCGCCGATGGTTTGGCCTTGAGTAGCCGCAATGCCCGTCTTTCGGCCGAAGAACGCGAAAACGCGCTTAAAATATCGCAGACTTTGTTTGAAAGTCGTACCTTTGCGGCATCGCATACGCTCTTGGAGACCAAGCGGTTCGTGGAAGAGACATTGGCCGCTGCTCCCGGCTTGCGGCCGGAGTACTTCGAATTGGTGGACGGCGTGACCTTGCAGCCCCTTGCCGCTTGGAGCGAGACCACGTATGCGGTGGGATGTGCGGCCGTGTTCTGCGGGGAGGTGCGCTTGATAGACAACATCAGCTACGTGGGCGTGGAACACCAAGTATAACCCCACCCGGCAGGCATTCAAGATACAACCTATATGATGATCGAAGTTTTGAAATCGAAAATACACTGCGCCCGCGTTACCGAGGCCGACCTGCACTACATGGGCAGCATCACCATAGACGAGGACCTGATGGACGCCGCCCGCTTGGTGGCGGGCGAGAAGGTGTATATCGTCGACAACAACAACGGTCAGCGCTTCGAGACTTACGTTATCAAGGGCACGCGAGGCTCGGGCAAGATATGCCTGAACGGTGCGGCCGCACGGCTCGTTCAGCCCGATGACATCATCATCATCATGTCCTTCGCCTTGATGGATTACGAAG
>JAJPYP010000201.1 GCA_021204885.1 Prevotellaceae bacterium | reverse complement strand
AAGCCACGATACAATGTATTGCTGAAAGACGACAAGAGTTACCCCAGCATCTGCTTGGAAAAAGGGGCCTATCCCCGGGTTTACAAGACACGTAACTTGACAAAAAACGATTCCATCTACTACGGTCCATACAGCCACATCCCCACGATGAACAACCTGCTGAACCTGATAGGACGCATCTACAAACTGCGTACCTGCCATTTGAACCTGACCCCCGAGAACGTTAAAGCCGGCAAATTCGATGTTTGTTTAGAATATCACATCAAGCGTTGTGCCGCTCCCTGCATAGGGAAACAAACACAGGAGGAATACCAAAAGAACATACAGGAGATAAAGGAGATACTGAAAGGGAACACGCAGGAGGTGGAACGGAAACTACTTGAAGAGATGCAGGCGTTGGCCGGACAGATGCGCTACGAAGAGGCTCAAGTACTGAAAGAGAAGTACCAACTATTGGAGAGTTATCGTGCCAAATCTGAGGTGGTAAGCAGCACCATTCATCATGTCGATGTCTTTTCCATCGAGGAGGAAGAAGATGGTAAATCGGCCTACATCAATTACTTACACATCACCAACGGAGCCATCAACCAAGCGTTTACCTTTGAATACAAGAAGCGGCTCAACGAAACGAAAGAGGAGTTGCTGCTACTGGGTATCGCCGAAATGCGCGACCGCTACAAAAGCGATTCACGTGAAATCATCGTGCCTTTCGAATTGGAGACGGAATTGGCCGGCATCACCTTCACGGTACCCCAAAGAGGCGATAAAAAGAAGCTGTTGGAGCTCTCCATCCTGAACGTGAAACAGTACAAGGCCGACCGCCTGAAAGAGGCGGAAAAACTCAATCCCGAGCAAAGAAGCACCCGACTGTTGAAAAAGATACAAGAGGAGTTGCACTTGGAGAAACTGCCCATGCAGATTGAGTGCTTCGACAACTCCAATATACAAGGCTCCGACCCGGTAGCCGCCTGTGTGGTGTTTTACAAAGGCAAACCGAACAAAAAGGAGTACCGGAAATACCACATCAAAAGTGTGAGCGGTCCAGACGACTACGCCTCCATGCAAGAGGTGGTAAGAAGACGCTACCAACGCACTGTCAACGAGGGAAAGCCCCTACCCGACCTTATCATAACCGACGGTGGAAAGGGGCAAATGAGCGTGGTCAAAGAGGTGATGGACGAATTGGGCATAGACATTCCCATCGCAGGATTGGCCAAAGACGACAAACACCGCACCTCCGAATTGCTCTACGGATTTCCGCCACGAGTCATAGGCTTGGCACAGAACTCTCCTCTCTTCCACTTGCTCACCCAAATACAAGATGAGGTACACCGCTTCGCCATCACGTTCCACCGTAACGAGCGCAGCAAGCACCAGACGACATCAGCATTGGATAGCATCAAAGGAATCGGTGAAAAGAGCAAGACCGCATTGTTGAAACACTTCAAGAGCGTGAAGCGCATCAAAGAGGCCAATGCAGAGGAACTGGCTGCCATTGTGGGGAAAAGCAAGGCCGAAACAATCACCGCTTATTTCAAGGAGAAAGGAGAATAATCCGTAACTTAGCGACCGGAAGGCAAGATAAGAAGCAAATAGAGAAAAAAGACAGGAACCAAAGGAAGCGAAAAGGGAAGGCAAGCATGAGGGTAGTTATACAACGCACGGCACACGCATCAGTCACCATCAACGGTGCATGTAAAGCAGCCATAGGGAAAGGGTTGCTCGTGTTGGTAGGGATCGAAGCAAGCGATGAAAAGGCCGATATCGAGTGGTTAAGCCAAAAGATAGTGAACCTGCGCATCTTCGATGACGCACAGGGTGTGATGAACCGTTCCGTACGCGATATAGACGGTGAAATCATGGTGATAAGCCAATTCACGCTACATGCCTCCACCAAGAAGGGGAACCGTCCCTCCTACATCCGCGCAGCAGGGCATGAAATCGCCATCCCGTGCTACGAAGCCTTCTGCAAGGCATTGAGTGAGGCATTGGGCAAAGAAGTGGCCACAGGACAGTTCGGGGCCGACATGAAGGTGGAGTTGCTGAACGACGGACCGGTGACTATCTGCATGGATACCAAGAACAAAGAATAGATAAAAAGGGTGGAAAACGATGATGGACAAGGGATAAAGCAAAGTTCAAGCATAAAACGAATAGAAGACAAAAGCAATCTACAATGACACTTGAAGAGGCACAACAACAAGTAGACAATTGGATCAAGACGTATGGTGTGCGCTATTTCAGCGAGCTCACCAACATGGCTGTACTGACCGAAGAGGTGGGTGAATTAGCGCGGGTCATGGCCCGTAAGTATGGCGACCAATCGTTCAAAGCAGGAGAGCGCGAGAACCTCTCAGAAGAGCTTGCGGACATCCTTTGGGTACTCATCTGCATCGCCAACCAGACAGGTACCGACCTGACCGAAGCTTTCCTTCAAAGCCTCGATAAAAAGACAAGAAGAGACAAGACAAGACACATCAACAACCCCAAATTAACCCAAGATGGAAAGAACCAACCCGATGAACAGGTATGAAGCGGCCTTGGCCGGCTACAACACCCGATTGAACGATACCCAAGTAAAGGCAAAGACAGCGGAACTGCTCGAAAAGCAAGCCGCTGCCAACAACACGCCCGAAGTGAAGAAACTTCTTTTCAATTGCATCGACCTTACCACACTCAAGAGCGAAGACTGCGATGAAAGCGTGCTGAAATTCACCCACAACGTGAATAAGTTCGAAGCGTCATACCCCGACTTGAAGAATGTGGCGGCCATCTGCGTCTACCCCAACTTCGCCGAAGTGGTGAAAGACACATTGGAGGTGGAAGAGGTGCGGATAGCCTGCGTAAGCGGCGGCTTCCCCTCCTCGCAAACCTTCATGGAAGTGAAGATAGCCGAAACCGCCTTGGCCTTGCAAAGCGGTGCCGACGAGATAGACATCGTGCTACCGGTGGGCAAGTTCTTAGCCGGCGACTATGAAGGAACATGCGATGAAATCGAAGAGTTGAAAGCCACATGCCGCGAGCACAAGCTGAAGGTCATCCTTGAGACAGGAGCCTTGGGTAGTGCCGTGAACATCAAGAAGGCGGCACTGCTTGCCATGCAATCGGGAGCCGACTTCATCAAGACCTCCACCGGCAAACAACAACCGGGCGCTACACCGGAAGCGGCCTACGTGATGTGCCAAGCCATTAAAGAGTACCACACGCGCACAGGCCGGATGATTGGCTTCAAGGCCGCGGGCGGCATCAACAGCGTGGCCGAAGCCGTCAATTACTACACCATTGTCAAAGAGGTGTTGGGCGAGGCGTGGCTCGACAACGCGCACTTCCGCATCGGTACCAGTCGGCTGGCCAACCTGTTGCTCTCTGAAATAGTAGGGAAAGAGACGAAGCTCTTCTAAAGCTGCCGCTCCACCACAAAATCCAAATAAGCGGAAAGCGCCGTTTTAATCGGCGAATCGGGCACGGCGGCCAACAAGTCGAGCGCCTTCTGCTTATACACTTGGATGGTCTGCAAGGCATAATCAATACCGCCCTGCCGCTTGGAGTAGTCGATGAGGTAAGCGATTTCATGCAGGGAAGCCAAACGGCGCCGCACCTTGAAGGCGATATCCAGCACCTTTTCATCGCTCTTTGTATTGAGCACATAGAGTGCCGGCAACGTCAATTTGCCCTCCAACATGTCGTTGCCCGTAGGCTTGCCGATGGCGCGGTTGTCATCGTAATAGTCGAAGATATCGTCCTTGATTTGGAAACAGATGCCCACATAATCGCCGAAGAGACGGGCGAACTCAGCCTGCTCCTCCGTGGCACCGGCAGAAAGCGCACCCGCCTTCATGCATGCCGCGAAAAGCACGGCGGTCTTCTTGCGGATAATGTCGAAATAGGTCTGTTCAGAGAAGCCGTCATCGCTCAAGCCGGAGAGCTGCAACAACTCCCCGTCGGCCAAGTCCTGCCCCAACGCCGAGACGATGCCCACCATATCATGGTTGCGTGTCAGGTTCACCTGCATTAAAGAGGTAGCCAAAAGGAAATCGCCCACCAACACCGCCACCTTATTATTAAAGGCGGCATTCACCGACGGCTGCCCCCTGCGCTCGGCACTCTCGTCCACCACATCGTCGTGTACCAAGCTGGCCGTATGAAGCAACTCCAACGCTACCGCCGCATGGTATGAAGCGGGCTGAACACTGCCGAAAAGCCGTGCGGAAAGGAATACCAAAATGGGTCGCATCATCTTCACTTTCCGCAGCCGTATATGTGCCAGCACATCAGTCAGCAAGGGATTGGAATGGGAAAG
>JAJPYP010000239.1 GCA_021204885.1 Prevotellaceae bacterium | reverse complement strand
CATAAACTAAAATCCGTTCTTTCTTTCCCATCGCCCTGTTCAGGCGTTCCACGGCCCTATCCATGTCTTTCATCAGGAATGGGTCGTGCAGGTCCGTCAGCTGCGGACGGAAAAAACGCTTGGCCGCATGGGCCGTCGTTATTCCCCGCTCCACGAGCAAACGTCCAAGAATAGGGCTAATCCCCAATTCCCGGGCCAGTTGCCGGCTTGTCTCTGCCTGTTCGGATGTGATGGGTAAATAATTCCATTTGTAAGTCATTTTATATTTATTTTTTCTTTTCTCTTCGCAAGTGTTGGAGCGCCTCTTTCCGCCGCTTCGGCCCCGCATTATTCCAACATGGCGTAAAGGTAGAAAAAAAGCGGGGATATATAGAATTATTCTAAAGTAAATATTCTTAAAAGGCTACTTTTTCCATATTTCGCATTTTTATCGTAGCTTTGCGCGATTAACAGGAAACGATTGAAAGGAACTGCCATGAAAAAGAATCCGATTGTATTATTAACCGTACTGGCTTGCTGCCTGGCCGCTTGCAAGCCGGGTCAAAACAAGGAAGCATATATGGGAAACGAGACCAAACTCAAGATCGAGACGAGCCTGGGCAACATCGTCGTGAAACTCTATGACGAGACGCCGCAGCACCGCGACAACTTCATCAAGTTAGCCCGGCAGGGCACGTATGAAGGCACGTTGTTCCACCGCGTCATCAAGGACTTCATGATACAAGCCGGCGACCCCGACTCCAAGAAGGCCGCCAAGGGGCAGCTGTTGGGCGAGGGCGACATGGACTACACCATTCCCGCCGAATTCGTCTATCCGAAGTATTTCCACAAGCGGGGCGTGCTGGCCGCCGCCCGCCAAGGCGACAACGTGAACCCCGGGAAAGCCTCGTCGGGTTGCCAGTTCTACATCGTCACGGGCAAGGTATACAACGACTCCACCTTGACCGACATGGAGCGGCAGATGAACCAGCAGCAGTTGGTGAACGCCTTCTACGCCTTGGCCGGAGAACACACCGAAGAGATAGAGAAGATGCGCCAAGCCGGCGACCAGGAGGGGCTGATGAACCTGCAAGACACCCTGATAGCGCAAGCCCAGGCCCGCGTGGCCCAAGAGCCTGAGTTCCACTTCACGCCCGAGCAAAGGCAGGCCTATACCACCATCGGCGGCACGCCCCATTTGGACGGTTCCTACACCGTGTTCGGCGAGGTGATTGACGGCATGGACGTGGTAGACAAGATTCAAAAGGTAAAGACCGACGAGAACGACCGCCCCGAAAAAGACGTGGTCATCAAGCGGGTCAAAGTATTGGAATAAAGCTGTGGGGCATGCGGATAAACCAGTGCACCTTGGACAACGGCTTGCGTGTGGTACACCATGAAGATACCGCCACGCGGATGGTGGCCATAGACGTGCTGTACGACGTGGGGGCGCGTGACGAAGACCCCGAACACACCGGCTTCGCCCACCTGTTCGAGCACTTGATGTTCGGCGGTTCCCTGCACGTGCCCGATTACGATACCCCCCTGCAAATAGCCGGCGGGGAGAGCAACGCATGGACCAACAACGACGTGACCAACTACTACCTCACCCTGCCTGCCAACAACGTGGAGACCGGCTTCTGGTTGGAATCAGACCGCATGCTCTCCCTCGACTTCAACCCGCAAAGCCTCGAGGTGCAGCGCGGCGTGGTCATGGAGGAGTTCAAGCAACGCTGCCTCAACCAGCCCTACGGCGACGTGGGGCACCTGCTGCGCGGCTTAGCCTACCAAGTACACCCCTACCGTTGGCCGGCCATCGGCCGCTCGATAGAACACATCGGCGCGGCCACCTTGGAAGAGGTGAAAGCCTTCTTCTTCCGCCATTACGCCCCCAACAACGCCATCTTGGCCGTTACCGGGCACATCACTTGGAAAGAGACCAAGCGGCTGGCACGGAAATGGTTCGGTCCCGTTCCCCGCAGGGAAGTACCCGCAAGGCAGTTGCCCGCAGAGCCTCCACAAGAAGCTCCACGGCGGCTTCTTGTGGAGCGTAACGTGCCTATTGACGCGCTCTACATGGCATTCCACGTATGCGGCAGGGCCGATGCCGGCTACCATGCCGTCGACATCCTTTCCGACATCCTGAGCAACGGACGCTCCAGCCGCCTGAGCCGCCGCTTGGTACAAGAACGGAAAGTATTCTCCTCGATAGATGCCTATATAAGCGGCTCGCGCGATGCCGGGCTGATGCACATCGGCGGCAAGCCGGCCGGCGGCGTGTCCATAGAGAAAGCCGAAAGCGCGGTATGGCAGGAATTGGATGAGCTGTGCCGCGTACCCGTAGGCGCGGAGGAGTTGGAAAAGGTAAAGAACAAGTTCGAGTCTACACAGCTCTTCGGCAACATCAACTACCTGAACGTGGCCACGAACTTGGCTTGGTTCGCCCTGATAGGCGAGGCCGAAGACATAGACAAAGAAGTGGAGCGGTACCGCAGCGTCACCGCCGAGCAGCTGCAACTCATGGCACAGCAGGTGTTCCGTCGGGAGAACTGCTCCACGCTGCATTATAAAAGCAAGCCCTCGGGCCCACAGCTTCCCGATTAAAGACCGTTTCCGGCCGATTTCACCGAAGTTTTTCTTTCATGCTGCCGAAGCGCTTGAGCAGATACTGCCGAAGCGCTTGAACAACCCCTGCCGAAGCGCTTGAACAGATACTGCCGAAGCGCTTGAGCAGACCTGCCGAAGCGCTTGAACAGACCCTGCCGAAGCGCTTCCATAGATCCTGCCGAAGCGCTTGAACAGATTTACCGAATGCTTTTATTAGATTCTGCCGAAGCGCTTCCGTAGGTTCTACCGAAGCGCTTCCATAGACTCTATCGAAGCGCTTCGATAACCTGAATGGAAGCGCTTCGACTCACTGAATTCAAGCGCTTCGATTCAGTCTATGCAATACAGTCGTTGAAACGTGCCGAAGCGCTTCTTCAAATCTTGTCGCCAAAGTATCATACCGCCGGCAAACTGTTGCCGTTGATCTTGCGGTAGAGGTCGAGCGCGAACACGTCCGTCATGCCCGAGATGTAATCCAACACGGCCTGTATCCGTTCATACAGCGTGGGGGCTTCGATATGGTATTGGCTCGACACGCGGTTGATGAGCAGTTTGGAGTAGGTCTTCCCGGGCGAGCAGACGGCCTCGATCATCAGTTCCAAGAGCGTGGTGATGATGCGGAAGCCTGCCAGCTCTATATCGAGGACATCGCGTGCGCGGTAAATCTTCTCCCGTGAGACAGCGGCGCAATGGGCGTAAGCGGCGGCGGGCAGCGGACAGATGTGGTCAATGAGGCTCCCTTCATACTTCCCCTCCATCATGAGTTCCTCGCCCGCGAGGAAGGCCTGCACGCACTCTTCGATGAGCAGCCCTATGACGCACGAGCGCAGGTAGGCAATCTGCTCGTTGGTGTCGCTCACCTTCTCGAAGATGCTTAGGATATGTGCCTTGCGCTCCTCGGTGAAGTAGGCCAAGAGCATCTCCTGCGTCTCGCCGGTGGTGAGTATCTTCAACTTGTGCGCGTCTTCTATATCCATGAGCTGGTAGCAGATGTCGTCGGCGGCCTCTACCAAATAGACCAACGGGTGGCGGGCATACCGCAACGGGGCATCGCTCAGCTTGCACATACCCAGCTCTTCGGCGATACGACGGAAGCTCTCCTCTTCTGTGGTGAAGAAGCCGAACTTGGACTTTTCCCCGGCCAAGGTAGAGGCATACGGATACTTCACGATGCTGGCCAACGTGGTGTAGGTAAGCACGAAGCCCCCTTTACGCCGCCCTTCGAACTGGTGGGTGAGCAGGCGGAAAGCGTTGGCGTTGCCTTCGAAGTGGGTCAAGTCTTCCCATTGCGCCTGGGTGAGCTGGCCGCCGCCGAACCAGCGCCGCTTGAGCTCCACGCCGTCGCCTTCAGAGAAATAGGTGGAGATGGCACGCTCGCCCGAGTGGCCGAACGGGGGATTGCCCAAGTCGTGTGCCAAGCAGGCGGCCGATACGATGGAGCCTATCTCGGGCAGGAAGGTGTGTTCCAACCGGGGACGTTCGGCAAGGATGGCCTTGGCCACGTCGTTGCCCAACGAACGGCCCACACACGACACCTCCAAGCTATGCGTCAGACGGTTGTGCACAAAGATGCTGCCCGGAAGGGGGAACACCTGCGTCTTGTTCTGCAACCGCCTGAACGGGGCCGAGAAGACAAGGCGGTCATAATCCCGCTGAAACTCGGAGCGGTTCTCGCGCCGCTCCACATGATACTCCTCCAAACCGAAGCGCTTGGCCGATATGAGTCTG
>JAJPYP010000175.1 GCA_021204885.1 Prevotellaceae bacterium | reverse complement strand
GCACGTTGCTGATGCTGTTCTGCGTCATCTGCCAGTTCACGTGGGTGAAGATGCCCCGCTGGTGGTCGGCGTTGTAGGTGTTGTAGAAGATACGCAGGTTGTGCGTGAACGAGGGCTTCAAGCCGGGGTTACCGGTGGTGATGTTCAACGGATTGGAATCGTCGGTTACCGGCAAGAGGTTCTCCATGCTGGGCTGGCTGCTGGAACCGCGGTATGTGGCACGCAACTGGCTCACTTTGGAGAAGCGGATGCGCAAATCCAAGCTGGGCGAGAAGTTGAACACGTCGCGCGTGGTCAAGGTATCGACGGAGCCTTTCTGGTAAGTGAGCTCGGTGTGCTGCGGCTGGAACGAGAAGCCGGCGTTGAGTTGGTATTTGGAACGGATAAGGCGGAAGCCTATGCGGGCATCGTGCTCGTAGGTCTTGTACTCGGCGAACTTGCTGTTGTCGGCATCGCGGTGGTCCTTGTAGTCGGCAGGAAGCTCGCCGCCGAAGGTCCAGTAATCGTCCTCGCCGCTGTAATCGTCGGGATTGGAGAGGTCGTAAGTGTTCTTGTCGCTCTGGCTGTGGCTGTACGTGAACTGATAGCTGAATTGCAGGTAGGTGGCACGGGCAATGGGCTCGCTGTAGGTGAGCTGGCCGGCCAAGCTGTAGTTCTTGCTGGGCGAGGTGATATAACGGCGTATGTTGTCGTCATCGGTATCGGAAGAGAAGTACTTGGTGTCCGAAGAGCTATACTGGTCGTTGTCGTTGTTACCATAGTTGAACATGCCCCGGAAGGTGATGTTGCGTCCCAGCGAGTTGAGCTTGCGGTTAATCTGCAAGGTAGCGTCGGTGGAGAGCTGGTTGCCTTTGCTGGTGGAAAGGTTATTGCTCGTGTTCACGCGGATGGTGTCCAAGGGGTCGACGGTGCCCGTGAGCGCGTCCAAGTCCAAGTAATCGTTCGGGTTGGCGATGAGTTCGTAAGGGTCGCTGCTGAAGGTTCCCGACTGGCTGTCGCTGTCGCTCTTGCTCTTCCCGTAGGAGAAGTTGGGGCGGAAGATGATGTTGGTAAGCGTGTCGGGCCGCCACTCCATGCGGAAGTCCATGTTGAAGTTCAGGTCACGGCTCAGCGAGTTGGAGTTGGAGTTGGAGAACGACGACGTGGCACTGTTCGTCAAGAAGTTCTCGGCATAACCGGTGCTTATCTGGTTGTTCTTGCGGTAATCTACACGGGCGCTGCCGCCAATGTCGAGCTTGTCGTTCTCGGAGGCGAAGTTAAGACCCACACGACGCACGGTAGTCATGCCGTTGTTCTGGTTGAAACGCGGGCCGCCGCCGCCACCCGAGAAGCCTTTGTCGTTCACGTTGTTGGCACCGCCTATCAAGGATACCTGTGTCTTGCCACGGAAGTAGTTGAACATGGCATGCTCGTTGTAACGCTTGCGGGTACCGTAGGAGAGGTCTATGTTGCCGAAGACACCTTGGTCCATACCCTTCTTCACGGTGAGGTCGAGCACGGTCTCCTCTTCACCGTCGTCGATGCCGGTGATACGGGCCAAGTCGGACTTCTTGTCGTAGGTCTTGAGTTTCTCTATCATGTCTACCGGCAAGTTCTTCATGCCTGTGGACACGTCGCCACCGAAGAACTCCTTGCCGTTTACCATAATCTTGGATATATCCTTGCCGTTTATCTTCACGTTGCCGTCATCGTCTACCTCGGCACCGGGCAGCTTCTTGACCAACTCTTCGAGCATGGCCCCTTCGGGGGTGCGGTAGGCCGAAGAGTTGAAGGCGATGGTGTCTTCTTCTACCTGCACTTGCGGCGCCTCGGCCGTGACCACGGCTTCGGCCAACATGATGGCGTCGGTCTTCAAGGTGAGCGTGCCCACTTTCTTCTCACCGGTGCTTGCGGTGAGTTGCAGGGGAATGAACTGGTTCTTGTAACCGATGTAGGAGACTTTCAACACGTAGTTGCCTAAACTGATGCGTGCAAGGCGGAAATAGCCTTGTGTGGAGGTGGCGATACCCGTCACGTAAGTACTGTCGGGCAGCGAGAGTAGCTGGATGGTTGCTTGCGGTACGCCCTCCTTGTTCTCGTCGACGACACGTCCTGAAACGGAGGCGTACCTGTTTTGTGATAAAGCAGGAAAGGCCGTCAGCAACAACAACACCGCCCCTGCCAGAAATTTCTTCATGCTTGTTCCTTTTTATCTATAGAACCGGTTGTTTGTCAACCGTCGCTATATTCGATTGGATTAAAGGGAAAAGGTTTAACGGATAACGGCGCTTTTTTCATATTTATCTGCGTTTGCCCTTGAAAAGGGTATCAATGGCCCTTTTCTTTAGACCAAATTCCAAGCAAAGCACGTTGATGATGAAGAAGACGATAAAAGAAGAAGTGTCTTCTGAACGAAGGTCGCCCGTAACCTTGCGGATGAGCATGCCTATAAAGATATAAAGCACCGTGAAGAACATGGCGTTGCGGGTAGAGGCGCTGCGGATCTGCTCCGTAGTCTCGTCCTCGTTCTTGGTGACGGAAAAGAGTATCATCAATGCGCCTATCATGATAATCAGCTTGATGCACTCTTTATAAAAAGCCAAGTTGGCGTCGGTGATGTTACCGAAGATTTGAAACAAGATGCCTACATAAAGTAACAGCGCCAGAACGATAAGGAAATAGCCCATGGGACGTGCGATAGCGGGTAACAAAGCTTTCATTGTAAGTAATGGTTTTAGTTGACCGGGCTTGGGCACGGCGCCTGCAAGCCCTGTTTAATATTTTATGTAGGCAAAGGTAGCACTTATTGGTGAAAGAACTATCTTTGTGACGCGATAAATGCGCTGTCATCAACACTAAAACTTGATATATTCCATGAACGGACAGGAAGTGATACTTTGCGAGGGCTTGACAGGGAGCCTTACCCACCTGATAGGGAAGTGCCCCCACGACAAGTTGTTCCTTTTGACGGACGAGCACACGCACCGCTTGTGCTTGCCCCGTTTGGCCGGTGTAGAGGCCTTGAAAGAGGCCGAGGAGATTGTAATTGGAAGCGAGGACGTGCACAAGACGTTGGAGACGCTTGCCCGTGTGTGGCAAGCGTTGAGCGCACGAGGTGCCACACGCCACTCGCTGCTCTTGAACTTGGGCGGCGGCATGGTGAGCGACTTGGGAGGCTTCGCGGCGGCCACGTTCAAGCGCGGGATAACCTACATCAACATTCCCACTACCCTGCTGGCCATGGTAGACGCTGCGGTGGGCGGCAAGACGGGCATCAACTTCAACGGCTTGAAGAACGAGATAGGTGCCTTCGCTCCCGCCGCATACGTGCTACTCGAGACGGAGTTCCTGCGCACGTTGGACGACCGCAACTTCTTCTCGGGCTATGCGGAGATGGTCAAGCACGGGCTCATCAGCGACGCGGCGCACTGGGCGGAACTGTTGGCGTTTGATACCGGGCGGATAGATTATGCCGCACTCAAAGCGTTGGTGGGCCGTTCGGTCAAGGTAAAGGAGGACATCGTGGCGCAAGACCCCAAGGAACACGGCCTGCGCAAGGCACTCAACTTGGGGCACACGGTGGGGCATGCGTTCGAGAGCTTGGCGTTGGCCGAAGACCGACCCGTGCTGCACGGTTATGCCGTGGCATGGGGATTGGTGTGCGAGCTATACCTATCTTATATAAAGGCCGGGTTCCCCAAGGAGAAGATGCGGCAGACCATCTGTTTCATCAAAGAGAACTACGGCGTTTTCCCGTTCGACTGCAAGCGCTACGACAGCCTCTTCGAGCTGATGACGCACGACAAGAAGAACACCGCCGGAGCAGTCAACTTCACGCTGCTGCACGACATCGGCGACATACGGCTCAACCAGACAACCGACAAGGAGACCATCTTCGAGATGCTGGACTTCTATAGGGAATGTATGGGCGTATAGAAAGGTATAGATACGTTTTCTTATCGCTTCATATTGGCCTCTTCCAGTCCGTATTGCTTGCGCTTGTTCTCCCACTTCAACAGGAGGGCCACAAAGACCGAGAGGATGCCGAACATCATGAAGATGGACAGCGGCAAGGTGTAGTTGTAGGTCACGCCGCCATCGGCAGCCACGGTGGTGGCGAACTTGTCGATGACACGCCCTATCAACACCGGAACCAATGAAAGCCCGATATTCTGTATATAGAATATAAGGGAGTAGGCCGAACCGAGTTGCTTCTGCGGAATGATCTTCGGCACGGAGGGCCACATGGCCGAGGGCACCAACGAGAAGGCCACGCCCAAGACGATGACCAACGCCAAGGCAAACCACCAATATTCCAAGATGGGCAACGTGAAGCACAGGTGTACGAATACCAACATCACCGAGCCGATAATCATCAGCGTGGCCCCTTTACCGATGCGGTCGTAGAGCGAGCCGAACAGCGGGGTGAGCAAGATGCAAC
>JAJPYP010000151.1 GCA_021204885.1 Prevotellaceae bacterium | reverse complement strand
ACGATATACAAAATGAATAAGACAAGCCAATACGAACTCACCGTCATCGTCCCCGTCTACAACGAGGAAGACAATATCGCCGCCTTGGAAGAGCGGCTCTCCGCTTGGTTGCAGCAAGCCTTGCGCACCACCTGCGTGCTGTTTGTGAACGACGGCTCCAAAGACACCAGTTTGGAGCGCATCATCGCGGTGTGCGGCCGCCACAAAGACTTCTATTACCTCTCCTTGGCACGCAACGGCGGGCTGAGCGCCGCTTTGAAAGCCGGCATCGATGCCGCCGCCTCGCCCTTTGTGGGCTACATGGATGCCGACCTGCAGACCACGCCCGAGGACTTCAACCTGCTGTTGGCCCACGTGGACGATTACCAGCTCGTCATGGGCATCCGCGCCAACCGCAAGGACTCCGGGTTCAAGAAGTTCCAGTCCAAGTTCGCCAACGGGTTCCGCCGCATGATGACACACGACGGCGTGCAAGACACGGGTTGCCCCTTGAAGATCATGCGCACCGACTGTGCCAAACGCATCCCTTTCTTTACCGGCATGCACCGCTTCCTGCCCGCCCTTGTCTTGCTGCAAGAGGGGCGCGTCAAGCAGGTGCCCGTGCGCCACTTCCCCCGCACGGCCGGCGTGTCCAAATATCATTTGTGGAACCGCCTCGTGGCTCCTTTCATAGACTGCTTCGCCTACCGATGGATGAAGAAGCGCTACATCAATTACCGTGTGGCCGGCGATAACCTGACCAACGCTTGATAGGGAGTAAGGCATGGCGCATTCCCTCTTGATATTGGCCATCGGCTTCATGGCGCAAGCCTTCTTCGCCGCACGCATCTTGGTGCAGTGGCTCCTTTCCGAGCGGGCGCGTCACGTGCTGTCGCCCTCGCTCTTCTGGATATTCAGCTTGGCGGGCTCCTATCTCTTCTGCCTGTACGGCTGGATGCGGCACGACTTCGCCATTGTCTTGGGGCAGTTCATCTCTTACTATATCTACCTGTGGAACTTGGACAGCAAAGGGGTGCTGCGCCGCATTGTCCTGCCCCTGCGTACCCTCTTGTTGCTTACCCCCGTGGTGGCCATCTGCTTCGTGGCCGGCCATGCGGCAGCCTTCGTGTCCGACTTCCTGCACAACGCCGACGTGCCTTTGTGGCTGCTGCTCTTCGGCTCCGCCGGCCAAGTGCTCTTCACCCTGCGCTTCATCTACCAGTGGTTCTACTCCCGCCACAAAGGCGAATCAATCCTTCCCGCCGGCTTTTGGCTTATCAGCTTGGCCGGCTCCCTATCCATCGTGAGCTACGGTATCATCCGCCACGACTTGGTACTCATCATAGGCCAGTCCTTCGGCCTTGTGGCCTACGTGCGCAACTTGGTGTTGATTATGAACGAGCGGAAGAAAGCCCGCCCGTAAAGCGATGTTCTCTACTCACAATCCTCAACAATATAATGATAAGATACTTTCGAACTTACTTCCTATTAAAACGATAATTGAACAGTACCATGAATGCAGTAGAATTAAGAGACCTTTATAACCAATTCTTGAAAGAGTTTCCTTTGGAGTCGCTAAAGGATATGCCGTTGGAGAAGTACACGAATCTCAATAGATCAGACTCGTTCTGTTATTGGTTGGAAAACAAAACCAGACCTTTAGGTTCAATATCGGGTGGGTCTTCTTTTGTATTCGGTATTTACAGGTACATTAGAAAACTACCCAATACCAAGAATAGATTTTTATGGGACGATAAATATGCATGGCAACGTAGATATGGAAAAGAGACAGCTGAAGAGGCATACGCTGTGATACGTAATGGTATAATTGAAATTGCTACGTGCGCAAAGAACCATGAATTTAATGCTATTGATGCGTTAATGACTTTTGGTGATGTGGTAAAATGGAAGATTGCTTTTCTCTATTCAGATAAGCATTTGATCCCCATTTATAAGCATGATATGTTGGAGAAATTGGCCACTCATTTTGGTGCTGATAACCCTAAGAAGATGAAGACCTCTGAACTCCAAGACTTTTTATATAAGAAGAAAGGCGTTAAAGATTTGTTCGAGTATTATATTGAACTGACGGAGTTATTGGAACCGCAACTTCCAGCGCCCAAACCAGTAATCCCCGATACAAAAGAAGAAACATCTTTTACACCATACACCAAAGCCGACTTCCTTCGTGAAGTATTCATGGACGAAGCCTCTTTCGATACGTTGCGCCAGCTTGTCGAGACCAAGAAGAACGTGATACTGCAAGGGGCGCCGGGTGTGGGCAAGACGTTCTGCGCATGCCGCTTGGCACAGGCCATCATGGGCGAGAAAGACGACAACCGCATTGAACTGATTCAGTTCCACCAGAACTATGCTTACGAAGACTTCGTGATGGGGTATAAGCCGGCAGGCAATAGCTTTGAACTGAAAGAGGGTGTGTTCTATCGCTTCTGCAAGCGTGCGGAGAAAGACCCTGGGCATGCCTACTTCTTCATCATCGACGAGATAAACCGGGGCAACCTGTCGAAGATATTCGGCGAGTTGCTCATGCTTATCGAGAACGATTACCATGGCCAAGCGGTTACGTTGGCCTATCGGGACGAGCGTTTCTCCGTTCCTAAGAACCTCTACCTTATCGGCATGATGAACACGGCCGACCGCAGCCTTGCCTTGATAGATTACGCCCTGCGCCGTCGCTTCAGCTTCTTCGAGATGCGCCCCGCCTTCGACTCTGACGGATTTAAAGCCTACTTGAAAGCGAAAGACAATGCACGGCTTGACGAATTGACGGCACGGTTGAAGGAGTTGAACCGAGAGATTGCCGGCGATGCCTCCTTGGGCAGCGGCTTCGAGATAGGACACAGTTACCTTTGCACGGGAGGAGCCGTTACCGACGAGTGGCTAAGGGCGGTGGTGAAATATGACATCCTGCCCATGCTGCAAGAGTATTGGTTCGACAACAAAGAGAAGGTAAAGGAGTGGGCAAACAAACTCGGCGGCATCTTCCATGATTAAGGACAAAAGCATACTGATACGCAACATCTACTACATGCTGTCCTGCGCTTTCGAGGTGCTGCAAAGGGAAAACTACGAGCCTATCGCAAGCGAGGCGTTCGACCATATCCATGACCTCTTTGCCGAGATACTCTACAAAGGCATCTCCTCGCAACTGAAGCGCGGACTGCACCGCGAGTATGTGGCGCATGCGGAAAGTCTGCCTACCCTGAAGGGACGGTTGGAAATGCGGGGCACCATCGGGAACGTGATGAGTTGCCGTAGAGAACTGAACTGCCTGTACGACGAGTTCTCCGAGAACAACCCACTGAACAGGATACTGAAAGCCACCCTCTACCTGCTGTTGCGTAATCCGGACGTTACCCATGCAAGGAGAGCCAAGCTACGCTATCTGCTGCCCTTCTTCAAGGAGGTGGACGAGACGGACATCCACCACATCCGCTGGGACAGCTTGGTTTACCACCGTAACAACCAAACCTACCCCATGCTGATGAACGTGTGCCGCTTTATCATCGAAAGCATGCTCCTCACCACCGAAGGCGGAGCTTACCGCATGGCCACTTTCCGTGACGAGCGCATGAGCCGCCTGTTTGAACACTTCGTGCTGGCTTACTATCGCACCCACCACAAGGCACTCTCTGCGCGTGCCGACGAGATAGCTTGGAACATCGACCAAGACGCACCCGCCAAAATCGCATTCTTGCCGAAGATGCAGAGCGACATCGTGCTGCACGGAAAGCACCGTGCACTTGTCATCGACACGAAATACTATGGCAAGAGCATGCAGCAGTACTATGACAAACCCACCATCCACTCGCACAACCTCTACCAGATATTCACTTACGTAAAGAACATGGACGCGGAGAACAGCGGCAAGGTGAGCGGCATGTTGCTCTATGCCAAGACCGACGAAGAGATTACCCCCGACCTTGATGCCACCATCGGCCAAAACCGCTTCATGGTGAAGACCTTGGACTTGAACACAGACTTTAATGACATCAAGAAGCAGCTCGATGCCATAGCTGCCTGCATCGACCATCAGGACTCCCTTCAACCTTGTGTATGACCTGACGGACTCGATGGCAGCCGCTTCCTTATTGTATTTCCGCCGCATCGTTTCATCCTTGAAAACGGTAATATAAATTGATGCCACATCACATTCCATTCCCTTTTCCATCCCTATCTTCAAGCATTAAGAAAAGCGCCCGAACAGGTGCAACCAATGTAAAAAAGGAGTTATCATCTCTGTAGAGATGAACTCACCCCAAAAACATTTTTGGGATGGAACCGAAAACTATCGATTCACCAAGTGAAAAACGAAGAATAAAATGAACCGACAGTCACCCACCCCATTCTTTACACACACGCATATTTTGACAGAACACCATTTCTTGCACCCCAACAACAACTGTTCTTGCATCCTAAGAATAGTATTCCTT
>JAJPYP010000137.1 GCA_021204885.1 Prevotellaceae bacterium | reverse complement strand
GCAATTAGTCAACGGTGTGGCGGGCGGGTTGAAAGACCGTCCCTACGGGGAGGCGGTGATGGAGCGCATGGACGAGATGGACAAGGCCGCCCAAGGAAAGATTTTCACCAACCTGCGCATGCCCGATGCCGAGGGAAAGCCGTTGACCCGTACCGATTTTAAGGACCAATATCTACTCATCCAGTTTTGGGCCTCTTGGGACACGTTGAGCCGGGCATACAATGCATACTACCGGCGCCTCTACAAGCGCGAGGCGAAGAACGACCGTTTCTCCCTATTAGGTGTCTCGCTCGACATTGACCCCGAGGCTTGGAAAGAGGCGATTGATGCCGATACGTTGAAATGGCAGCAGGTGTGCAACTTCGGTGGATGGGAGATGGAGATTGTCAAGCAGCTGGCCGTCACCACGCTTCCTTACAACGTACTGCTTTCGCCTGTCGGCAGGATTGAAGGTCGGAACTTGGATAAGGCGGCCATCGAGGAGAAATTGGAAGCCATAAAGAATGAACCAGACAAGAAATCTAAATCCAATACCAACAAAAGAACCAATACCAAACGGCAGACAAAGAAGAAATGAGACACATCGAGCGACAGACAACCCGGTATTCATCCTCATCAAAAGAAAAACGTGTTAGTCAAAGTTTATGGGGCGGCACTCCAAGGGATTGACGCCATCCCGGTCACCATCGAGGTGAACAGTTCCCGCGGGTGTATGTTCTACTTAGTGGGACTGCCCGATTCGGCCGTAAAAGAGAGTCACCACCGCATCCTTTCGGCCTTGCAAGTGAGCGGCTATCGCATGCCCACCGCCAACCTCGTCATTAACATGGCCCCTGCCGGTATCCGCAAGGAGGGTTCAGCCTACGACTTGCCACTGGCTATAGGCATGATGGGTGCCCACGGCATGATTGCTTCTGAGAAGTTAGAGCGTTACCTCATTATGGGAGAGTTGGGTTTAGACGGTACCTTGCATCCTGTCAAAGGGGCGTTGCCCATCGCCATTAAGGGGCGGGAATTGGGGTTTGAAGGTTTCATCCTTCCCCGGCAGAACGCTCGCGAGGCGGCCGTTGTCAACAAGCTGGCGGTTTACGGCGTGGAGAATTTGCGCGAGGTGGTGGAGTTCTTCAACGGCAAGCAGACGTTAGAACCTACCGAGGTGAACACCCGCGAGACGTTTTACAGCCAGCAAGCCCAATCGGAACTGGACTTTGCCGACGTGAAAGGGCAGGAGAACGTGAAACGCGCTTTCGAGGTAGCGGCGGCCGGCGGTCACAACATCTTGTTGGTGGGTGCTCCGGGTAGCGGCAAGTCCATGCTTGCCAAGCGGTTGCCCTCCATCTTACCGCCTCTCTCCTTGAGCGAGAGTTTGGAGACCACCAAGATACACTCCGTAGCCGGCATGTTAGAGCAAACCGACGGGCTCATCACTTGCCGTCCTTTCCGCGACCCACATCACACCATCTCCAGCATCGCCATGACCGGCGGAGGCTCTTTTCCCCAGCCGGGTGAAATCAGCTTAGCGCACAATGGTGTCTTGTTCCTTGACGAACTCCCTGAATTTTCAAGGAGCGTTCTGGAGGTGCTGCGCCAACCCTTGGAAGACCGCAAGATAACCATCTCGCGTGTGAAGAGCAATGTGGCTTATCCCGCCTCCTTCATGTTGGTGGCTAGCATGAATCCTTGTCCTTGCGGCTACTACAACCATCCCACCAAGCCTTGTGTGTGCTCTCCCGGGCAGGTGCAGAAGTACTTGAACCGCATCTCCGGCCCTTTGCTTGACCGAATAGACTTGCAAATCGAGGTCATACCCGTGCCTTTCGAGAAGATGGCCGATGCCCGTAAAGGAGAGCCCAGCAGTAGCATACGCGATCGGGTGGTGAAGGCACGCAGGCGGCAACAGGAACGCTTCGCCGATGAGTCGGCCGTGCATTGCAATGCCCAGATGAACAGCCGGCTGCTGGCCATTCATGCCGCCCCCGACCGTAAGGGCCTCGCCTTGTTGCGTGATGCCATGCACCGCCTGAACCTCTCTGCCCGTGCCTACGACCGTATCCTAAAAGTCTCCCGCACCATTGCCGATTTGGAGGAGAGCGACACTATCCAGCCTGGCCATTTGGCCGAAGCCATCGGCTACCGCAGTCTTGACCGCGAGGATTGGGCCGGATAACAGGGTGATATATATAATAGGTGTAAGTCATGCCTAAAAAAGCATGCTTCTCGAACTATTTTAACCTATTGCCTTGCACAATCCAGGAGAATGTGCTACTTTTGCATCGGATAACCATCCACCGGACTTGTAGCTCAGTTGGTTAGAGCAACAGACTCATAATCTGGAGGTCCCAGGTTCAAGCCCTGGCTGGTCCACTAAGAAAATCAAGCAGTTACGCATTTCGTAACTGCTTCTTTCATCCTCCCGCGTAAACAAACTGTGTACCGTATCCGAAAACTCACGGCCCCTCATATCCTCGAAGTCCAATTCTTGTTGACCCCCGTACGCGGACACCCATGCCTTCGCCCGCTTGTAAAGCTCTTCCTCTTCGGAGCGGGTGCGGGCGATGCCGAAACTCTTCACTTCCTTGAACTTCCCTCCGGCTTTGCTCACTACGATTATGCTGGTCGTCCCGGAACGGTTCCTCTTCTTGCGTACAAACATGACGCAAAAATAATGCCAAATCCGCTTGCGTCACCCCGAGTCACCCTCTTTTAACACTTAAATCATTGATAATCAACAGCGCCATCGTTTGGCGCTAAATATGTGATGAAGTCAGGACCCTTCCGGCATATTTCTTTGCAACATATTTCTTTGCAACATATTTTTTCTTTGCCCGCTGATACAATTGCATCTCAGAGGGATACTGAAATAGTCTATCCATGTCAAACAGGCAGATGATGAAATCATACTGCTTATTCAGATAGGACTCTACTAATTTCAGCATATGATTGATGTCGCTGTGCTGAGGAAAATCCGGCGCGACCTTGAAGGGATAGCGACACGCAATCCTCAGAGAGTCGAAATAGAACCATTCTGTTTCTCCCTCGCCAATGATGGCGATACTCTTTGTTACTGTCCGCCCCATATCATTATTCATTCAGGTTGATATACTGACTGCCGAGGAACGGCAACTTTACCAATTTCCCCTGCTTGTAAGCATTGTATGGGGAAAGATTCTTGTGCAATCCAAGAGAAGAAAGACGCACTATTCTTGTTTCGCCAAGTTCGTCTTTATCAGTGAACCATATCGTATCACGGCGGATGAAATCCTCATTGAGCAGATTGATGTCATGCGTTGTCAGGAGTATCTGGGATGTTCCGTTGCTGTTTGCCAAAAAAACTTTTATGAAATAGGCTAACAGTTCATAATGGATACTTGTTTCCACTTCATCGATAGACACAAACCGATTGGTCTTTAACAGGAAATTCAGTATCACTGCCATTCCCAAGAACCTCATGGTGCCGTTGGATTCGTATTCTTCCGACAAATCATATACTTTATCGCCTGCCTTATGCTTGAAAGTCAGTTCCGTATTTATAATTTTGCCCTTTCTCAGCATTTCTGCCTTTGCATTCTTATCAATAGGGGCATTCTGAATTAATTGTTCCAATTCAGGGGTAATCAGTTCCTCCTCATCATGTAATACCACATCTTCTATATTGAAATCGGACGCTTTCAGGAAGTTTAAAATGAATTTCTTCAAATCTCCTGTCCCGTCTTCATCCAATTGTGATTTCACATATCCCGAAAGCAGCATACCGGGAGCCAATACATCTTGTACCTGTTTGGCAAAGTAATCGTACACATCATTCAGCTTGGTACGTTCCACGTTGCTTTTGCCAAATGCGGCAAGCACACTGCAATTATTGATGGTATTCCCGGAAATCACATCTTGGCTCTTTTTTGTCATCTTCAGATTTACGCCGAAATCGATGGCCGTGGAATCTGTTGAAGCATCATAACTTCGATTATACAACTTGGTAGGGCGAATGGAATCATAAACGATCAATGTCTCGGAATGGATATGATTGGCATCCAACTCAAAACTAAGGATATACCTCGATTGATTGATATAGAACACCATCGACATCCTCGTCATTTCATTCCTTGAAGTGTCATCCAGCATGAAAGGAACTACCCCGGTTTTCTCATTCCGGTTTTTAGGCATTCTTAAAACCAGCATTCTGAAGAATTCGATGGCATTTAATATATTTGTTTTTCCCGAAGCGTTAGCACCATAGATAATGCCCACTTTCAGCAATCTTACCCCTTCTTTCACTTCATACGAATACTCATCAGACATAAAAGTATCTGCCGATGGCTCAAAACTTATTTTCTGAGCCGATTTAATGGAGAAGAAATTCTCAATGCTGAACTCTACTATCATAATTGTTGATTTTACCTGTTGTACAATGCAAAGGTATAAATAAAATCTAATAC
>JAJPYP010000101.1 GCA_021204885.1 Prevotellaceae bacterium | reverse complement strand
ATGCCGACGTGCGGATAGACTATTACCAGTCAAACGTCGAGGGCGAGCTCATAGACAAGATCCAGCAGACGGGGTTCGACGTGGACGGCATCATCCTCAATGCCGGCGCCTACACCCACACCTCCATCGCCTTGCAAGACGCCATCCGCTCGGTCACGGCACCCGTTGTCGAGGTACACATATCTAATGTACACGCGCGGGAAGCTTTCCGCCACGTCTCCATGATATCGTGTGCCTGTAAGGGTGTCGTCTTGGGGTTCGGCCTTGACTCTTACCGCCTCGCCTTGGAAGCGCTTTTAGGCGCGTAAGCCCTGAAAACAGCCATATCTATTGACCATGAAAGGACACGCGGCGTTAGTATTAATATAAATAGGTATAGCCATGTTGTTAAAACAGACAAAAATCGTGACCACCATCTCCGACAAGCGTTGCGAGGTGGAATTCATCAAGCAGTTGTTCGAATCCGGCATGAACGTGGTGCGTATGAACACCGCCCACTTGGACCGTGAAGGTGCCGGCAAGATAATAGACAATGTTAGGGCGGTTTCCAACCGCATCGCCATCCTCACGGACACCAAAGGCCCCGAAGTGCGCACCACCGCCTTGGAAGAGCCCATCCTTTTCCAGACAGGCGAACGGGTGAACATCGTGGGCGACCCCGGGAGGCCCACCTCCCGCCACACCATCGCCGTCTCTTACCCCCGTTTCACGGACGACGTGAACGTGGGCTGCCACGTGCTTATCGACGACGGCGAGCTGGAACTCTTGGTGGTGGAGAAGCAGGAGGACAAGTTGGTATGCGAAGTGCAAAACGAGGCCACCTTGGAGAGCCGCAAGAGCGTCAACGTGCCGGGCGTGCGCATCAACCTGCCCTCGCTCACGGAGAAAGACCGCGACAACATCCTCTTCGCCATCGAGAAAGACATCGATTTCATCGCCCATTCGTTCGTACGTAACAAGCAAGACGTGCTCGACATCAAAGCCATCCTCGATGCCCACGGCAGCGACATCCGCATCATCGCCAAAATAGAGAACCAAGAGGGCGTGGACAACATAGACGAGATACTCCAGGTGGCCGACGGCATCATGGTAGCCCGGGGCGACTTGGGCATCGAGATTCCCCAAGAACACATTCCGGGCATCCAGCGTACCTTGATACGCAAGTGCATCCTGGCCAAGAAACCCGTCATCGTGGCCACGCAGATGCTGCACACCATGATACAGAACCCCCGACCCACCCGCGCCGAGGTGACCGACATCGCCAACGCCATCTACTACAGCACCGACGCGCTCATGCTCAGCGGCGAGACCGCCTACGGCAAATACCCCGTGGAAGCGGTACAGACCATGGCCAAAGTGGCCGCGCAAGCCGAGAAAGACCAGCTCATGGAAGGCAACCACGTGCGCATCCCCTTGGAGGATGGCGGCAACGACGTCACCGCCTTCCTGGCCAAACAGGCGGTCAAAGCTATCTCCAAGCTGAAGATACGCGCCATCATCACCGACAGCTACAGCGGACGCACCGCCCGCAACTTGGCCTCCTTCCGAGGCAAATACCCCGTGCTGGCCATCTGCTACAAGGAGAAGACGATGCGCCACTTGGCCCTCTCCTACGGCGTGGAGGCCATCTACATGCCCGAACTGGCCAACGGGCAGGAGTATTACTTCGCCGCCCTGCGCCGCTTGCTGCGCGAAGGCCGGTTGCAGCCCACCGACATGGTGGGGTACCTAAGCAGCGGCAAGGCGGGCACCCAGACCTCGTTCCTCGAAATCAACGTGGTGGGAGATGCCTTGGCACACGCCGCCGACAGCGCCCTGCCCAACAGCAACCGTTATCTGTAACGCCCTTTGCGGCAAACACCGTCAACGGCATGACCCTTGAGGAATACATCCTGCAACACATCGACCCCGAGAGCGACTACCTGCGAGCCCTCTACCGGGACACGAACCTCAGGCTGCTCTATCCGCACATGGTCTCGGGCCACCTTCAAGGCAGGCTGCTCAAGATGCTGGTCACCATGATACGTCCCAAACGCATATTGGAAATAGGTACCTACAGCGGCTACTCCACCCTTTGCATGGCCGAAGGGTTGGCCCCCGGCGGGATGGTGTACACCTACGAGATATACGATGAACAGGAGGAGTTCACCCGTCCGTGGATAGAGCGCTCCCCCTACGCCGACAGAATCAAGTTCTACATCGGCGATGCCTTGGAGATAGTGCCGCAATCGGGCCTCAGCTTCGACATGGCTTTCATCGACGGCGACAAGCGCCACTACAAGGAGTATTATGAGATGACGCTTCCCCTCATGGAAAGCGGCGGCTATATCATTGCCGACAACACCTTGTGGGACGGGCATGTACTCGAGGAGCATCCTGCCAACAAGCAGACCGTAGGCATCAAGGCCTTCAACGACTTGGTGGCACAAGACCCGCGCGTGGAGAAGGTCATCCTGCCGCTACGCGACGGGCTCACCCTTATCCGCAAGAAATAAAGGGGGGGGAGTTATCCCTCCATGCGCCGCAGCAACCGCCTGCTCAAGTAGCGCACCGGATACCACACCGCCAAGAACCCCACCGCAATGACCGTGACGAAAACCAGCAGGATGTCCCCCGCATAGACACGCACCGGATAGGCCTCCACCACGAAGTTCACGCCCCCGCCCAGCTGCACCAGCCCGAAGCGTTGTTGCAACCAGCACAGCAGCAACCCCAAGAGGATGCCGGCCACCGCGCCGAACAGGGCAATCAGCCGCCCCTCGAAAAGGAACACGCGCACGATGAGGCGGTCGTCGGCACCGAGGTTGCGAAGCGTCTCCACGTCCTCGCGCTTGTCGAGTATCAGCATGGAGAGCGAGCCTATCACGTTGAAACAGGCGATTACCAAGATGAAAGTAAGGAAAAGGTAGGAGATGAACTTCTCCACCTGCATGATGCGGAACACGTCGGCCTGCTGCTCGTAGCGGTCCTGCACCGCGTAAGCGTCGCCCAGCAGCCGGGCGACGCGCTTCTGCAACGCCTTCACGGAGCTGCCCGGCTTCAACTTCAACTCGATGGCCGACACCTCGTCCTCGTAACCGAACAGGCGGCGGGCAAAGTCGAGCGGAGCAAGGATATAGTGCGCGTCATACTGCTGTTGGTTCATCATGAAGACCACCCCCGGCGAGAAGAGGTACTCCTTGTTGAAGGCGGCCGTGGGGTTGGCCACGTTCACCCGCACCCCGCGCTTGGGCGCATACACCGCGAGCGGGTCTACAAACTGGATGCCCGTGCCCAGTTCCGACACCAAATCGATGCCAAGTATGCCGTAATCCACCACCGGGTCGTGCAGCAAGAAGTCACCGGCCCCATAGAGCAAGCTGTCAATGTCGGTGAGCTGCTCGAAGTTGTCGTCCACCCCCTTGATTGTCACCATGGCCTGCCGCTCCTTGTACTGCACCATGGCGTTCTCCTCCAACGTCCGTGTCCACACGGCCACCTCGGGCAAGGCACGCACCTCCTTGAAGGCCGCCGTGGCAGGGTCGAACACCTTCCCTTCGCGGGCGGTGATTTTCAACTCCGGGTCGAACGCGGTGAAAAAGCCCGCCACCATCTCGCGGAAGCCGTTGAACACCGAGAGCGTGCACACCAACGCCAACGTGGCCAACGCCACCCCGCACACCGAAACGGCCGAGATAAGGTTCACGGCATTGTGTTTTTTTTTCGAGAAGAGGTAGCGGCGTGCTATGTAAAAGGGAAGGTTCATGCCGGCTTTGCGTGCAGGTTACTTCAAGAGCTCGTCGATGTGTTCCAAATAGTCCAACGAGTCGTCCACGAAGAACTTCAGTTCGGGAATGATGCGCAGCTGGTAACGCATGCGCCGCCCTAATTCAAACCTGACGGACTTCATGTTGGCGTTGATGTTCGCCACTATCTCCTTGTTCTTTTCCGAAGGGAAGACGCTGAGATAGACGCGGGCCACGCTCATGTCGGGGCTGATGCGCACGGCACTCACCGAGACCAACATGCCGGGCGTTCCCTTGGTCTGCAACAAGAAGATATCACCCAGTTCCTTCTGAATGAGGCGGGCTATTTTATTCTGCCGGGTCGTATCCATACTTCGTCTGTTGTTTTGATTGAATGTACAAAACTATGAAAAATGGACCGATGGCGCAAATAATAGGCCCGTTTTTTCTGCCGGCAGGCAAAAGGGGGCATTCGCACGCATACGGCACATTGCCGGGTATCATGCCGATGCGACAACAGGCAAGCCGGTTATCAAACGATAAAATAACATGACGCTTACAAGCGGACGCTTTCCCATGTCAACGCGAAAAAACACCTTTGTCAAACTTTTATAGATTCAGGTCCGATGAATCGGTACGGCTGGGCCGAAAACGACAGCCCGAAGGGGGTGCTTACGACTCACGTGTGTAGCTCTTTGCTCCTCCAGTGCGTAGCTCCTTGCTA
>JAJPYP010000257.1 GCA_021204885.1 Prevotellaceae bacterium | reverse complement strand
CCTGTTTCCGCAAGGCCGTCCGCGTGATAGACCGCTTCCACATCCAGAAGCTTGCCTGCGATGCCGTGCAGGAGATACGCATCGGGCTTCGCTGGGAGGCCATTCAGGAAGCCAACGACGACATGGAGGAGGCGAGGCTCAAAGGGGAGGCGTACGTGCCCATGAGGTACGAGAACGGGGACACGCGCAAGGAACTGCTGGCACGGAGCAGGTATCTCCTGTTCAAGTCGCCGGAGGGATGGACACTCCCGCAGAAACAGCGTGCGAGGATACTTTTCAGGGAATACCCGAAATTGGAGAAGGCGTACGGCCTGTCGCATTCCCTGAGGATGACCTTCGCCAAGAACACCGTGAAGGATGCCGCAAGGCTCGGTATGGCCAGATGGTACGACAAGGTGGAGAAAGCCGGGTTCCACTCCTTCAACGTCATTGCAGCCACCTTTTATGAACACTACGATGAAATCCTCAACTTCTACAACAAGAGGTCTTCCAATGCGGCTGCCGAAGCCTTCAATGCCAAAATCAAACAGTTCCGTGCCGCCTTGAGGGGAGTCGTGGATGAGAAGTTCTTCCTCTTCAGACTGGCTAATATTTATGCTTACCCCCAATGATTATCGGGTGAGCCACTTAAAGCCCCTCTTTGTCACCTTCCCGCTTGAAGCTGCGGAGCTGCGCCACGAGCATCACCGCCGCTATGATTACGGCAATGAGGTCGGCCGTAGGCATGCTGAACCACACGCCCGCCGTGCCGAAGAAGCGGGGCAGAATGAGCAAACAGGGCAACAGCACCACCAACTGGCGTGTCAGCGAGAGGAAGATGGCCTTGCCCGCCATGCCTATGCTCTGGAAGAAGATGGACGTCACCATTTGGAAGCCTACGAGGGGGAATACTAACAACACGATGCGCAATCCCTTGGAAGCGATGCTTATCAACTCTGCGTCGTGCGTGAAGATGCGCACCACCACCTCGGGTATCGTAAAGCCTATGACAGACCCGATGGTCGTCACGCAAGTGGCATAGAGAATGGTCTTAGTCAACACCCCGGTGACACGTCCGTAAAGCCGCGCCCCGTAATTGTAGCCCGCAATGGGCTGCATGCCTTGGTTCAGGCCGATGACCACCATGACCATGAGGAACAACAGGCGGTTCACGATGCCGAAAGCGCCGATGGCCAAGTCGCCCCCGTACTTCTTCAATTCCTGGTTTGTCAAGGTGACGATGAAGCAGGCCGCCAAGTTCATCAGGAAGGGCGAAAGGCCTATGCTGAGCGAGTCAAGCACGATTTTCCGTTTCAAGTGGAAGATGCTGCGCTTGAAGTGCAGCAGCTCGTTGGGGTTGCTGAAGATGCGTATTTGGAAGCAGAGCGCACACACCTGCGAGAGCACCGTGGCCACGGCCGCCCCCCGTATGCCCCAACCCAATCCGAAGATGAACAAGGGGTCGAGCAGCGCGTTCAGGCATACCGTGCCCACCGTGGCATACATGGCCGTCTTAGGGTGTCCAGAAGCACGCAGCTGCGAGTTCAAGCCGAAGTAAAGGTGGGTCACCACATTGCCTATCATGATGATGGACATGTAGTCGTGGGCATAGCCCATCGTGTCGTCACTGCCGCCGAAGAAGCGCAAGATGGGGTTCAGGCAAGGATAGACGATGAAAGTGATGAGCAAGCCAAGGATCACGTTTAGCATCACCACGTTGCCAAGCACCCGTTGGGCCGTGTCGTAATCCTTCTGTCCCAATTTCACCGATACCAACGTGGAGGCGCCCACGCCCACCAACGAGCCGAATGCAGCCGCGAGGTTCATCAGCGGAAAGGTCAACGCCAACCCCGATATGGCCAGCGCACCCACCCCTTGGCCGATGAAGATGCTGTCCACCATATTATATAAGGAAGATGCCGTCATGGCAATGATGGCGGGAATGGCATATTGCATGAGCAACTTGCCTATCTTCTCCGTCCCCAAAGCTGTCGGTATCCGTTGTGTCGCCATAAAAACTCCTTTTTTATCGACGCAAAGATAGTCATTTTTACCAAGCCCGCAACCAGCCCTCGCACCTAAAAATAGCGGCATAATCCCCCGCGTGCCATTTTCCTTCCTTAAAATGTCCCTATTAAGCGGATAATCACTATATTTGCCATGTCAATTTGACAACGGGAAAATATGGAAGGAAATTATGTGGTTAACATCGGCCGCCAGTTGGGTAGCGGCGGCCGGGAGATAGGCGAGAAGTTGGCCCAAAGGTTGGGCATCGACTACTATGACAAGGAGCTTATCAACTTGGCTTCTGAAGAGAGCGGGTTGGGACGGGAGTTCTTCGAGCGGGCCGACGAGCAGGCCTCCTCGCAAGGTATCATGGGCAGCATCTTCGGCTCGCGTTTCCCCTTTGCCAGCCCGGGCACGCTGCCGTTCAACTGCCTTAGCAACGACGCGCTGTTCAAGGTGCAGAGCGATGTGATAAGGAAGTTGGCCGAGGAGAAATCCTGCCTATTCGTGGGCCGTTGTGCCGACTATATATTGCGCGACCATCCGCGTGCGGTCAACATCTTCATCGCCGCCGACAAGGACGACCGCATCGCCCGCCTGTGCCACCTGCACGGCATAGGGCCCGCCGCGGCCGAAGAGATGATGGAGCGGGCCGACAAGCGCCGTTCCACCTATTACAACTACTACAGTTACAACACTTGGGGAGCCGCCGCCACCTACCACCTGTGCATCAACTCCTCCACCTTGGGCATAGAAGAGACCATCCGCTTCATCGAGCGGTTCGTGCGCATGCGGTTGGGGCTATAGCCTCACACATAATCCTCGCCCATCTTCATCTGGGCATCGTTCACGTACTTGCGTAGCGCGTGTTCGGCGTCTTTCCTGCATATAAGCAACACGTTGCCCGATTCGGCCACCAAGTAGTCCTCCAACCCCTCTAAGACGGCTAACTTGCCCGAGGGAAGCGCCACGATGTTGCCCCGGCTGTTGTAGAGCAACGATTCGCCGCCAAGCATCACGTTGCCCTGGGCGTCTTTCTTGGAAAGCTCATACAGCGAGGCCCAAGTACCCAAGTCGCTCCAGCCGAAATCGCCCAAGGAGACATACACGTTGTCGGCCTTCTCCATGATGCCGAAGTCGATGGATACGTTGGGGCAAGCCGGGAACTGCTCGTCGATGAACTGTTTCTCGCCGGGTGTGCCATACAGTCCGATGCCCGCCTCCAACTTGCCCGACAGTTCAGGCAGCAGCAGTTGGTTGGCACGCAGGATGGTGTTCACGTTCCATATAAAGAGTCCCGAATTCCAATAAAACTCCCCGCTCTCCACGAACACCTTGGCCAATTCAAGTTCAGGCTTCTCGGTGAAGGTCTTCACCTTGTAGATGTTGTCCTCACACTGCCCGGCTATCTGTATATAGCCGTATCCCGTCTCGGGGCGGTTGGGCTTGATGCCCAGCGTGAGCAACTTGTCCGAATGCGCCACGAAAGAGAGCCCTCGCTCCACGGCCTGTAGGAACTCCGCCTCTTTCAAGATCAAGTGGTCCGACGGGGCCACCACGATGTTGGCGTTGGGGTTGAGTGCGTGTATGTGGTAAGAGGCCCATGCGATGCAAGGCGCGGTGTTGCGGCGTTGCGGTTCCAGCAGTATCTGTTCGGGCTTCAACTCGGGGAGTTCCTTGGCCACGATGTCGGCATAGCCGGCATTGGTCACCACGAGGATATTCTCCTCAGGTATGATCTTCTTGAAACGGTCGAATGTCTGTTGAAACAAGGTACGTCCGGTACCGAAGAAATCCAAGAACTGCTTGGGCAGCGTCTTCCGGCTAAAAGGCCAGAAGCGGCTGCCTATTCCACCACACATGATTACACAATAACTATCCAATCGCGACATTCTTTCAAACGGGTTTTAAAGTAAAACGATTCTATACAGTCTGCTAAAGTACATATATTTTGGAAATAAACATGCATTCTCCCCCTTTTCTCTCTCTTTTTCGATTTTTTTTAAGAAAACATTGCGAGTAAGGAAAAAAATCGTATCTTTGCGCCACCTTTACTTAAGGAAGCACGCCCAGATGGCGGAATCGGTAGACGCGCTGGTCTCAAACACCAGTGGATTCACTTCCATCCCGGTTCGACCCCGGGTCTGGGTACGGGTACAAAAGCCAAGCATTGCATTGTCAGTCGCTTGGCTTTTTCTTTGCCTTGGTTTTCCCCACACGGATTAACCGAAGATTCGGGGTTGATGGGGATGCTATACCCGTATGGATGACTTTCTTGAAACATTGTGGTTTGGAAATTGCAGTTGGACGGGTGCCGATAAATAAGATGTTATAGTACTGAAATATAGGGTGTATGAAGGCCCAAACATAATTACTGTGTAGATTTTTGACTGCATCGAAAATTTTGATGCAGAAGATCTGTGGAGCGTTATCTTAAAAATAGAACAGCGATTTTCGGGGGAATCCGTGGTTGTACAAGTAAAGGGGGCTTGCTTGTACA
>JAJPYP010000232.1 GCA_021204885.1 Prevotellaceae bacterium | reverse complement strand
ACAACCTCTTCCCCGATGAAGACCCCATAGGCCGCATCGTCCGTTTCAGCCAAGTGCCTTTCCGTGTAATCGGCGTATTGAAATCCAAGGGTTACAACTCCATGGGACAAGACCAGGACGACATCGTGTTGGCCCCCTACACCACGGTAATGAAGCGTCTGCTTGCCCAGACTTACTTGGAGAGCATCTTCGCTTCTGCCCTGTCGGAAGACATGACCGACAACGCCACGGACGAGATTACCGAGATATTGCGCCGCAACCACAAGCTCAAGGCCAGCGACGACGATGACTTCACCATCCGTTCCCAGCAAGAGCTCAGCAGCATGCTCAACACCACCACCGACTTGATGACGACCCTGCTTGCCTGCATCGCCGGCATATCGCTTGTTGTGGGTGGCATCGGCATCATGAACATCATGTATGTATCGGTTACGGAACGTACACGCGAGATTGGTCTCCGTATGTCAGTCGGTGCCCGTGGCATCGATATCTTGAGCCAATTCCTTGTAGAAGCTATCCTTATCAGCATCACGGGCGGACTTATCGGCGTGGTCATAGGGTGCGGTGCCTCGTTCATCGTCAAGTCTGTAGCCCATTGGCCCATCTTCATACAAGCATGGAGCGTGTTCCTATCGTTCGCCGTCTGCACCGTCACCGGCGTGTTCTTCGGCTGGTATCCCGCCCAGAAAGCGGCCAATTTGGACCCGATAGAGGCGTTACGTTACGAGTAACCGCCTCCAACTTGTACACGCAAGCGTCATGGATATCAAACAGGCATTCTATACACGGTCACGCATCATCGGGGTGCTGATACATCTCATCGGTTGGGGAATCTTATTGGGATTCCCCTTCCTGATGATGACCCGTAGCGGATACACGTTCGCGTGGAAAGAGTACGTGGGTCACGGCGGTGTCGTGCCCTTCGCTTTCCTAATCGTGTTCTACGTAAACTACGGCATCTTCATTCCCCGATACCTGTTTGAAGGGCATATCAGGCGGTTCTTGCTGCTGAACATCGCGCTGATTGTCTGCATGACCGTAGGCGTACACCTGTGGCAAGACTTCGCCGCCAATACATTCCTTGCCGAGACGCAGGAGGAAGTTGACAGACCCGGCCCGCCACGGTGGGTATTCATCGTGCGCGATGCCTTCTCCATGATACTCACCGTGGGGTTGGGCACCTCCATCCGCCTGAGCAGCCGTTGGATTCAAGTGGAAGCCGCCCGCCGCGAGGCCGAGAAGAGCCGCACGGAAGCGGAGTTGAAGAACCTGCGCAACCAGCTCAACCCGCACTTCCTGCTCAATACGCTCAACAACATCTACGCTTTGATCGCCTTCGATACCGACAAGGCACAGAATGCCGTGCAGGAACTCAGTCGCCTGTTGCGTCACGTGCTGTACGACAACCAGCAGAACTTCGTCACCTTGGGCAGCGAGATGGACTTCATACGTAACTACATCGAGCTGATGCGCATCCGCCTTGCCGCCAACGTCACGGTAGAGACCCGCATAGACATCCGCCAAGACAGCCGCACCGAAATAGCGCCGCTCATCTTCATCTCCCTTATAGAGAACGCCTTCAAGCACGGCATCTCCCCGACGGAACCCAGCTATATACGCATCCATTTCAGCGAGGAGGCCGACACGGTACATTGTGAAATCGTGAACAGTAACTACCCCAAGGCTCGCACGGACAAGAGCGGCAGCGGCATCGGGCTGGAACAAGTGCACAAGCGGTTGGAATTGACCTATCCGGGCAAATACGAATGGAGCAGGCAGGTAAGTGAAGACGGCAAGGAATATACCTCGATCTTAAACATCAATACCCTATGAATCTGAAATGCGTCATCATCGACGACGAGCCATTGGCGTTGAACCTCTTGGAGAGCTATGTGAAGAAGACGCCATTCCTTGAACTCACCGGGAAGTACTCCAGTGCCGTGCAGGCCATGAAAGAGTTGCCCGACAAGCCTGTTGACCTACTCTTCCTCGACATACAGATGCCCGAACTCAACGGTCTGGAATTCTCCAAGATGGTGGACCCACGCACCCGCATCATATTCACCACCGCTTTCGACCAATATGCCATTGAAGGATACAAGGTAAACGCATTAGACTACCTGTTGAAGCCCATCTCCTACATCGACTTCCTGCAAGCGGCCAACAAGGCCGTGCAATGGTTTGAACTGCTGCAACAACCGCAGGAAGAGATTGAGAGCATCTTCGTGAAGAGCGACTACAAACTCATTCAAGTGGAGCTGAAGAACATCCTTTACGTAGAAGGATTGAAAGACTATATCAAGATATACGAGGAGAACAACTCCAAGCCCATCCTCTCGCTCATGAGCATGAAAGCCATGGAGAAGCTGCTGCCCCCGTCGCGCTTCATGCGCGTGCACCGTTCTTACATCGTGCAGAAAGAGAAGATCCGTGTCATCGACCGCGGGCGCATCGTGTTCGGCAAGAACTACATCCCTATCAGCGACAGCTACAAGCGCGTTTTTCAGGAGTTCTTGGACAAAAGGAGCTGAAAACGCCGGCAAAAGAGCGGTAAGTTACCAGTAAAAGAACGGCAAGAAGCCGGCAAAGGAGGTATAAAAGACCGGCGGAAAGCCCATAAAAGAACGGTCTGTAAGCGGCATGTAACAAGCAATTATAATAGTTTAACTTTCTAAGGACAAAATATGTTGCAAATATTGCATTGCATTTCTAACTTTGCCCAATAGAAGGAGTTGTGAAACCCCCGATAAAATAGTTTAGTTAAGTCTAGTTTAGTTTTTGTGTGAAGCGACTTCTCCATCAGTGGATGCGAGAAGCCGCTTTTTTATCACAGCCCTTGTCGTCGCCCTTCCAGTAACCCGCGCAACACTTGGGCAAGCCGCTCCTTCACCGCCTCCATCTCCACGGCATGGCCCAATTCCCGCGCAAGCGAGGTCACCCCCTTGTCTACAAAGCCACAAGGATTGATATAATTGAAGTAGTGCAAGTCGGTATTCACATTCAACGCCAGCCCGTGCATCGTCACGAAATGGCTGCATCGCACGCCAATGGCGCAAATCTTGCGGGCACTCGGCGTATCCCCCTCCAACCACACGCCCGTGGCTTGCGCCACACGCCCTGTCTTCACACCGTATGCGGCACACGTACGTATCACCGCCTCCTCCAGCAAGCGCACATACTCCTTCACCCCCAACCGGAAGGCTTGCAAATCGATGATAGGATAACATACCAGCTGGCCCGGTCCGTGGAACGTGATGTCACCACCCCGGTCAATGCGGTAAAGCGTCGCCCCTATCCGCCTTAACTGCTCCTCACCGAGCAACATGTTGCCCTCTTTGCCGCTACGGCCCAACGTATAAACAGGCGGATGCTCGCAAAAGACAATGCGCTGCACGCCCGTCTCACCCACGGCCTTGGCATGCACCAAGGCATCGAACCACGCCTCTTGGCGGTTCCAAGCCTCGGCGTAGGGTATCGACTTCCAATCAACGAATTCCATTTTCACGTGGACAAAGATAAGCCATTATTGTTGAAAACCATTGTCCGTTACCGATTAAGTTCCTATCTTTGTAGCGATAAACAAACAAGACCATAATGGAATTTCCACAAGTAGACCTACCTGTCGACATGATTGCATGGACCGATGTCACCGAAGATATCCTCAACATCTACAAACAATCCTGCCAACTGAAAGCCTGCATTTTCGCACTCTGCACGAAAGGCACCATAACCGCTTCCATCAACCTGATGGACTGGACTGTCAAAGAGGGAGATTTCGTCACGTTGCTTCCAGGTACCATCATCCAATTTTACGAACTCAAGGAGAAGGTGCAGATCTGCTTTGCCAGTTTCTCCGAACACTGCATCAACGGCGTGAACCTGATACAGACCACCCTGCCCTCTTACGCCAAAATCATGGAGACACCCGTCATTCATGTCAACGAGACGGTGGCCTCCTACATTACCGATTACTTTTCCCTGCTCACGCGCATCTCCACCGGTCCCTACATGCCTACGCCCACGTTGGCACAGAACATCTTCCGCATGCTGCTTGGCGGACTCAACGAACTCTACGCCAACCTGCCGCGCATCTACAAGGGAGGCAAAAGCCGCAAAGAGGAGATAAGCCGTGAGTTTATCCAGTTGGTCATAGAGAACTACACGCGCGAGCGTCAGGCACAGTTCTACGCCGACAAGCTGAACATCTCGCTGCAACACCTAAGCACCACCATCAAGGAAGTGACAGGTAAGAACGTGTTGGACCTCATAGCCCACGTGGTCATCATCGACATCAAGTCCAAACTCAAGTCCACCAATATGACCATGCAGGAGATAGCCTACTCCCTGAACTTCCCCAGTGCCTCCTTCTTCGGGAAATACGTCAAGCGACATATCGGCATGAGCCCGTTGGAATATAGAAACAGTTGAAAAGGGGGTATGTCAAAACTTGAATATAGCACTTCGGAGGCCGTAGGCCGACCAAGCCTCCCCTA
>JAJPYP010000031.1 GCA_021204885.1 Prevotellaceae bacterium | reverse complement strand
AAATCGGTGGTGGTGCCGTTGATGCGGTAGGTGAAGCTGAAGACCAAGCGGGCTATCCATTGCACGATGGCACCGAGGACGAAGGCGATGGCCACGCTCAGGAAGATACCCAAGATGACGGACATGGCCTTCTCGGTGTTGAGCAGGTCGCCCAACGACAGGAGGGTGCCGTCGGGGGCGGTGGCTCCACGGATAATCTTCAGCATGGCGATGGCGAAGGAACCGCCGAGTAGCTCGAACACCATGCTCACGGTGGTGGAGGTGGGCATGCCCAACGTGTTGAACACGTCAAGCAGTATCACGTCGGTAATCATCACTGCCAAGAAGATGCAGATGACGTCATAGAAAGAGAAGAAGGCGGGTGTCATGATGCCGTGGCGTGCCACGTCCATCATGCCGTTACTCATCGCCGCACCTAAGAATACACCGATAGCCGCGATAATGGCTATGGTACGGAATTTGGCTACCTTGGCACCGATGGCGGAGTTCAAGAAGTTCACCGCATCGTTGCTCACACCTACCACCAAATCGAATATGGCTAATAGGATAAGGAACACTACAATGCCTAAAAACAGTATGTTCATCGTTTATGTAACTAATTGTTTGTCTAATGGTCTACACACGTTCCTTCGCTTAGAAACGGATGGAGAGCTCGGCCACGAACTTGTCTTGCTCGCTCTCCTTGGCACCGCCGTGGGGATACCAGTACTTCTCGTAGTTCAGGCGGATGTCGGTGTTGAAGTAGGGGTTGCGCACGCCGAAGGTGACGCCGAGCGTCATGCGGTGGCGTTCGTAGTCGGAGATGACAAGGCGTGTGGGCCGCTCTTCCTCGAAGCCCGACTTGCCGTCCGAGTGGTCGCCCATGTAGTCGTAGCGGCCCAAGTAGCTGATGGATTGTAGGAAGGCTTTCTCGTTCTTGATGGGCTGCTTGTAGAAGAGCATCGCGTCGACCGAGGAGCTGCCGCTGAAGGCCTTGTCGTTGTAGGTCTTGTGCAGGTACTCGCCCTCGACGTGCCAGCCTTTCCTCTCATAGTAGGCGCCCACGTCGACCGAGGTGTAGTGGGCTTGGTGGGTGGCGATGGCCATGTGTTGTATGCTGGGCATGATGACCAATCCGTCTACGGGATAGAGTTGCAGGCGGGCGGAGTAGCTCCAGTCGCTGTGCCAGTCTACTTTCTCGTCGTTGAGGTTAGAGCCGTTGTAAAGCCCCGCGTCGATGACGGCGATTTTCTTGCCCGCGCTGTTCTTGAAGGTATAGCCCACTTTGGCGCCCACGTCGTACATGTTGCCCGTTTGCTTGGCGATGAAGCTGCGGTTGGCGAAGTACTGGGAGGTGGGGGTGCGGTGCGCGTCGATGGTGAAGGGCAAGCGCATGTGGCCGATGGTGAACTGCAAGCTTTTCCAAGGGTTGATGGAGACCGAGGCCTCTTTCATCTTGAGCTCCGTCTCGTCGTAGAGGTCTACTTCGACCTTGTAGCTGGAGCGGAAGGGCAGGTTGCCTTCGACGCTTACGCGGGCGTTGCGAAGCTCGAAGCGCGAGGCGTTCAGGTCGGGTTCGTACTCGTACTTGCCGCGTAGCTGGCCGTGTACTTGGGGTAGGTACCGGCTTTTGTCTTCCGCTTTCTCTTCTTGGGCGAAGCAGGTAAGACAGCTGCCGATGAGCAGTACTGAAAGGGTGATTGTCTTGAAACGATTTGAAAGGGACCGACTGTGCGTGTCCGTTTGGTCTTCTTCTTCCATTGTTGTTTTTTGTTGTTATGTATGCGAATATTGCTCTTTTCGCACGGCAAAGGTGGCCTTACTTTGTTACGTAATCATGTCGAATTTGTTACAATCTTGTTACAAGGGAAAGACGGCGCTTAGAGGGCGCGTTCCAAGGTGAAGCGGATGGTGAGCCCGCCCCCGGGCGTGGTCTCGGCCGAGGCCGTTCCGCCATGTACCGCCACGGCGTTCTTCACGATGGCCAAGCCCAAGCCTGTGCCGCCGGCCTTGCGCGAGCGCCCTTTGTCTACACGGTAGAAGCGCTCGAAGAGGTGGGAGAGATGCTCCACGTCCACGCCTTGTCCGTTGTCGGCTACGGTGAACTCGTAGTAGCGTTTGGGGGCGTGCGGATGCAGGGCGTTTACGGTATCGGCCTTGTCGCACTCCATGCAGGTGATGGTGATGCGGTCGGCACCGGTGGCGTAGGCGAGGCTGTTGTCGATGATGTTGCGGAAGATGCTGTAGAGCAAGCTGCGGTCGCCGCGCACGGCTATCTGCTGTGGAAGTCGCTGCACGACGGTGATGTTGTGCTGTTTTAAGTCCAAGGAGAGTTCGTCGAGCATGCCGTGTATCAGTTCCACCACATCCACGATGGTGGCGGGGCGGTGGTGGGTAAGCGTCGGGCTTTCGTCGAGCTTGGTGAGGGTGGCCATGTCGAGTAGCAGCTTGTTCATGCGCTCGCTTTGGGCGTAGCAACGCTCAAGGAAGTGACGGCGTCGCTCTTCGGGCATGTCGGGGTGTTCGATGATGCTCTCCAAGTAGCCGTGTATGCTGGCGGCGGGGGTCTTGAGTTCGTGGGCGGCGTTCTGCGTGAGCTGTCGCTTGAGGCGCACCTTGTCTTCTTCGGAGTGGCGCAGCTTCCAGTAGAGGGCGATGACGGTGTGGCTGATGTCGCCTAATTCGTCGTCGGGCATGGCGCGTTCGAGCTCGTGGTCAAGCTCCTCGCCCTCTTCGGCCTTGATGGCGAACTCGCGCAGGTAACCGATGTGGCGGCCTATGCGCGAGGTGTTGTAATAGAGTGTCAGCGCCAAGAGCAACGCCAATCCTATGAGGAAGTAGAGGTAGGTGTTGTTCACGTCCAGGGTGCGGGCAAGCTCGGTGGAGTAGGGCACGGCCGTCCTTACCACGATGTCGTCGAAGCGGGTGGCCGAGTAGAAATAGGTCTCATGGGTGGAGACCGACTTGCGCTTCAAGGAGTAACCGTCGCCTGTGCGGAAGGCATTGGCAATCTCCACGCGGCTGCTGTGGTCGTTGAAGCTGTCGGCGTCGCGCCCGCTGCTGTCGATAAGCACGCGGCCGGTTTGGTCTATGACGGTCATGCGCAAGCCCTCGATATGACAACTGTCGACGAATGCACGCAAGGCTTGCGGGTCGAGCAGCTTGTCGCGGCCCACCGACTGCATGAGCCGGTAGTTGACGAGCTGCAAGCGGGCGTGCAGGATGTCTACCTTGAAGGTCTTCTCCCTTTTGTATTGGTAACCGATGAAGCAGACGGCGAAGAGCAGGAAGATGCCGCCGATGCTGAACAGCATGTTCTTCTGGAAGTTCTTACTCTTCAAACGTGTAGCCATACCCGAAGCGTGCCTTTAGCTGTTTGCCGTAACGTCCTAATTTCTTGCGGATGCGGGCGATGTTCACGTCGACCGTGCGGTCCATTACCACGGTGTGGGCAGGCCAGCAGTGTTCCAGCAGGCTTTCGCGGTTGAAAAGCTTGCCCGGATGTTGCAGGAACAGGGCCACGAGTTCAAACTCCAGTTTGGTGAGCGGCAGCTTTTGGCCGTCCATCGTGGCCGACTTGCCCTCCAAGTCGAGCACAAGCGTGTCGTGGACGAGCTTGCCGACGGTGGCTTCCCGTTCGGGTGCCTTGTCGGTCTTGTCGGCGGCCGTGCGCCGCAACACGGCCTTTACACGGGCTTTCACCTCTTTGAGGCTGAGCGGCTTGGCGATGTAGTCGTCGGCCCCGAGGTTGAAGCCCTTGAGGGTATCGTCTTCGCCATCCAATGCGGTGATGAAAATGATGGGTATGGCGGCGTATTGGGGCTTGCCTTTGAGGTAACGGGCTAACTGGAAGCCCGACATGGCTCCCATCATCACGTCTAAGAGGATAAGGTCGTAGGTTTCCAAATCCTTTCCCATAGCCTCTTCGGCCGAACAGGCTGTATCTATTTCATAGCCTTCGGCCTCCAAGTTGTATTGTAATATCTCGCAAAGGTCTTGTTCGTCGTCTACTACCAGTATTCTCATGCGGCCTTTTCTTGCTTTAGTGTGATTCCGGAGCGATTCGAACGCTCGACCCACGCCTTAGAAGGGCGTTGCTCTATCCAGCTGAGCTACGGAACCGACCTTTTCCAATTTGCCGTGCAAAGTTACTTGTTTTGGAAGGAACGTGCAAACATTCCTCTTGAAAATATAACAGGGTGGCGGGAAATAGATGCTTGCGTGTCTTCAACCCTTTTTAACATGGATTATGTTGGTGATTTCAAAGTTTTTCTCAAACTTTGTAGGGTCGCAAGCGCGTGAAGCAGGCTGTGCTTCACGTAAGTTTGTGGGGAAGGTGCGGACAGATGGTATCTTATGTTCAATCAACAAAAATAAAAAGCAATGAGAAGTTTTTTAATCAGTTCTTTAAGTTCTTTATTAATTCTATGTAGTATGAATTCAACAGCTCAGACAACGCAGGAATGGACTCCGGAAAGTGCGAAGCAGTGGATGGAGAGTAAGGTTTGGAGCAA
>JAJPYP010000274.1 GCA_021204885.1 Prevotellaceae bacterium | reverse complement strand
CCCTTACATAGGCCGCCGCTTCTTCCGCCGTTACAGCGACGGTGTAATGCAGTTCATCTTCGTGCTTGCCATGGTGTTTCTGGGTGCCGGCATCATGCAGTTCGTGGGCATGGAGGGTATATTGGGCGCTTTCCTTACCGGCTTGGCGCTGAACCGGCTCATTCCCCACGTCTCCCCGCTCATGAGCCACTTGGAGTTCGTGGGCAACGCCCTCTTCATCCCCTACTTCCTCATCGGGGTGGGCATGTTGATAGACGTGCACGTCATCTTCGGCCGGGGCGATGCCCTGAAAGTGGCCGCCGTCATGATTGTGGTGGCGCTCGTGGGCAAGTGGATAGCCTCATGGCTCACGCAGAAAATCTGCAAGATGTCGGCCATGGAGCGCAAGCTCATGTTCGGCCTGAGCAACGCCCAGGCAGCCGCCACATTGGCTGCCGTATTGGTGGGCTACAACATCATCCTGCCTGGTGGAGAGCACCTGCTGAACGACGACGTGCTCAACGGCACCGTGCTGCTCATCTTGGTGACCTGCATCGTCAGCTCGCTCACCACCGAGCATGCCGCACGCCAGATGGCCCTGAGCGAGACGGCGCTTGAGAAGGAGAACCCCGCCGAAACCGAACGGTTCCTCATCCCCTTGAGCAACCTCTATACCATCGAGTCGCTGATGAACCTTGCCCTGTTAGTGCGCGACCCCAAGCAGACCGACAACCTCATGGTGCTGAACGTCATCAAAGACTCCAACGCCTCGGATGCCCTTGAGATACACGGCAAACGCTGCTTGGACAAAGCCGCGAGGATTACCGACTCGGCCGGCGTCGGCCTGCGGCAAGGCATCCGCTACGGCACCACCGTGACCACCGGCATCATCCACGCCTCCAAGGAGTTCGACGCCACCGACGTCATCATCGGGCTGCACCACAAAGTGAACGTGGCCGACACCTTCTTCGGCTCGCTCACCGAAGAGCTGCTCGGTGAACTGCACCGCGAGGTGATGGTAGCGCGTTTCCTCATCCCCGTCAACACCATCAAGCGCATCATCATCGCCGTGCCGCCCAAGGCCGAATTCGAGGCGGGCGTGCGCAAATGGGTGGGACACTTCTGCCGCATGGGCTGCACGCTGGGCTGCCGGGTGCACTTCTTCGCCTGCGAGAAGACCATCACCTACCTGCAAGTGCTCACCGCCAACCACTACAGCAAGACCTTGACCGACTTCTCCCTGCTCGAAGAGTGGGACGACCTGCTCCTGATGACCGGGGAAGTGAGCTACGACAACCTCTTTGTGGTCATCACCGCCCGCAAAGGGTCCATCTCTTACGACAACTCCTTCGAGAAGCTGCCCGGCCAGTTAGACAAGTACTTCTCCAACAACAGCCTTATCGTGCTCTATCCCGACCAGATGGGGCAGCCGCAGGAGTTCATGACCTTCCTCAACCCCCGCAGCGTGCACGACGCGCAATACTACGAACGGGTGGGCCGTTGGTTCTACCGCTGGTTCAAGTCCACCCCCAAGAACTCCTCGGGCCGATCCGCCGACAACCCTAAAGAGCCTTCATGATGGAGTCGGCTACCTATCCCTGGCAACAACGTACCGCCCT
The DNA here is from genome assembly GCA_021204885.1 of Prevotellaceae bacterium. The sequence goes on along the minus strand of JAJPYP010000274.1, from coordinate 2,962 downwards.
GCTTCTGGGCGAGGACAAGATGCAGCGGCTGCGCCATGCCCATGTCTTGGCCGTAGGCGTGGGCGGTGTGGGAGCCTACGCCGTGGAGTTGCTTTGCCGTGCCGGCGTGGGCAAGCTCACCTTGGTAGACGGCGACACCGTGCAGCCCACCAACATCAACCGCCAGCTGCCCGCCCTGCACTCCACTGTGGGGCAATACAAGGTGACGGTCTTGGAGAGCCGCTTGCGCGACATCAACCCCCAAGTGGAACTGACCCTGCTGCCCCTTTTCTTACAGGAGGAACAAATACCCCCGCTGTTGGACAGCACCCGCTACGACTTCATCGTCGACGCCATCGACACCTTGGGGCCCAAGTGCCGCTTGATAGCCGAAGCCTTGCAGCGCGGGCTGCCCATCGTCTCCAGCATGGGTGCCGGCGCGAAGGTCGACATCGCCGGGGTGCGCCTTGCCGACGTGTGGCATACCGACCATTGCGCCTTGAGCAAAGCCGTAAGGAGCCGCCTGCGCAAGATGGGCGTAAAGCAATCCCTGCCCGTCGTCTTCAGCACGGAAGAGGCCCGTCCCGAGGCCATCCTGCCCACGGCCGGTGAGCCGGGCAAGCGCTCCGTCTGCGGCACCGTCAGCTACCTGCCCGCCGCCTTCGGCTGCTACTTGGCCCAGTATGTCATACAAAAGTTATAAAGACGTCAAACACCCATCGCCATGATGATACAATTGACCCATATCACCAAAAGCTTCGGCAACCTGCAAGTGTTGCGAGGCATCGACCTTACCATCAACCAAGGCGAAGTGGTCAGCATCGTCGGCCCCAGCGGAGCCGGCAAGACCACCCTGCTGCAAATCATGGGCACCTTGGACAAGCCCGACAGCGGCGAAGTGTGCTATGACGATACCCGTGTAGGTACCCTTTCCGCCCGCAAGCTTTCCGACTTCCGCAACCGCCACATCGGCTTCGTCTTCCAGTTCCACCAGCTGCTGCCCGAGTTCACCGCCTTGGAGAACGTCATGATACCCGCCCTCATCGCCCGCCGTGGCGAACGCGCCTCGCGTGCCGCCGCCCTCGAGATGCTGCAATCCATGGGGCTTGCCGACCGTGCCGGCCACAAGCCCGATGAGCTCTCGGGCGGCGAGAAACAGCGTGTGGCCGTAGCCCGTGCCTTGGTCAACCGCCCCGCCGTGGTCTTGGCCGACGAGCCCTCGGGCAGCCTCGACACCCACAACAAGGCCGAGCTGCACCGCCTCTTCTTCGACCTGCGCGACCGCTTCGGCCAAACCTTCGTCATCGTCACCCACGACGAAAGCCTCGCCTCGCTCACCGACCGCACCATCCACTTGAGAGACGGTGCCGTGGTGGATTAGGCTTCGCCACAGGCTTTACAGGAAGCGGCATATAAAGATAATAGTCACACAATAGAATGTATCATTAAAACGCTAATAGTATGAAGAAATCATTTACCGTAGTCGCAGGGCTGCTCGTGCTGACGGCCTGTGCACAGAGACCGCAGAAGGCGGTTGTAGACAGTGAACCCACGACAACCATCACATGGATAGAAGACGTGCCGGGACCCATGATGCAGCCGCAGAAGCTGTTCCCCGACGTGCCCGATTCTCTTTGGAACGCCTTGGGCCTCGAAGAGGGCGTACCCTCGGGCATGAACTGCTTCCTGCTCCAAACCGAAGGGAAGAACATCCTGATTGATACCGGTCTTGGCTCGCCGGCAAGCCAACTCATAGAGAAGTTGAAGGAGGCGGGCATATCGCCCGAAGAGCTTGGACTCATCTACCTCACCCATCTCCATCCCGACCATATCGGCGGCCTGCTGAAAGACGGCAATGTGGTATTTCCTCAAGCCGAAGTGTACGTGAACCGCGTGGAAGCCGAGGCGTGGCTCGCCATGGAAGGCGATCGAAGCCAAATGGCAAAGGATGTGCTCAGTGCTTACGAGGAACACCTGCACCTGTTTGAAGCCGGCGACACGCTCGAAGGCGGCGTGGAGACCATCGCGGCCTACGGGCATACCCCCGGCCACACCCTGTTCCAAAAAGACAGCATCCTCGTGATTGCCGACCTCATCCACGGCGCGGCACTGCAACTCGATTATCCCCAGTACTGCCCCACTTTCGACATGGACCCCGAGGCTGCAAGAGAATCGCGCGTCCGCATCTTGGAATATGCCAGCCAGAACCATCTCACCATGTACGGGATGCATCTGCCCGCCCCCGGATACATAGAATAAACGGTACGGAGTGAACGTGGCGCATGCATCACCGGGATGAGATCTACGCTTGGGCGTTCTTGGAGCGGGCTTTCGGGCATCGGTATGAGTGTATGTTTTCTCCATTATAGGGGTGTTAAAGGTTATGGGTGAGGGTGTCGCATAATAGGCTGTTTGTATACTTTCAAGAACATGGGCCCGAGGAGGCTTTGGGCTTTTGAAGACGCCGTTCCCTATTTTTTGGACGGTGAAAACAATTAATCGGACGGTACGGAAAATGGCTTCCGAGGCCAATTAATCGTACCGTTCAATTAATTGTTTTTGGTGTCCAATTAATTGTTTTCGCGCATTTCCCGCTTTTTTCATTTCGCTTAAAGCATTGAAAGAAAACACTTTGATGCACCAAACATGAAACTTCAAGCATTTTTACCATGGCAACCCGTGTATCCATCGTTTACCGTGCGGACTACCAGCATGAAACTTCAAGCATTTTTACCATGGCAACCCGTTTTCTACAGCCGTCCCATAGTAGATAATCTCATCTTATCTGTGCAGGATCGCCGCCGGCCCGGTTTCTGCTTTGGTAGCGGCACACTCCTTTAAAGCACCTGCCTCCATCCCGATTATTCCTCTTCATTTTATCAAAAACTACCCCATTATTCCTCTTCATTTTATCAAAAATCACCCAATTATTCCTCTTAGTTTTATCAAAAAGTACTATATTTGCAAACGAAAGACAGGTATA
>JAJPYP010000145.1 GCA_021204885.1 Prevotellaceae bacterium | reverse complement strand
TGCGCTCGGGTATCATGGTGAAGGCGTCGGATATCTCGCCCACTTTCATGTTGTCAACCACCTTGGCAATCTCGGGGGGCAGCTCCTGCATCTCGAATTTGGAGGTGTTGTTGTTGGGGTTGGGCAACAGACCGTGGTTGTTGCGCGTGTCCTTGTCTTGTGAGATGTAGGCGGCCCCATCCTCGAAGGTGAACTTCTCGTTGCGTATGTCGTCGGCGATGGAGTCTAACCGGGCCATGCCGGCGGTCAACGCCTCTTCGGGTACGTGCGGCTTGAGCAAGATGTGGCGCACCTTGATGCGGTCACCGCGTTTCTCGATGAGCTGTATGATGTGGAAGCCGAACTCCGACTCCACGATTTTGGATACCTTGTTGGGGTCTTGCAGGTTGAAGGCCACGTTGGCGAAGGCGGGGTCAAGGTAACCACGTCCGGTAAAGGGCATCTCGCCGCCGTTGATGGCGGTACCCAAATCTTCGGAATACATACGCGCCAGCGTGGAGAAGCTGGTCTCCCCCTTGTTCACGCGCTCGGTGTAGTCGCGCAGGCGGCGCTTCACGTCTTCAATCTCCTCCAAGGGTATCTTGGGCTCCAAGGTGATGATCTGCACCTCCACTTGGGTGGGGATGTAGGGAATGCTGTCCAAGGGCAGGTCCTTGAAATAGCGACGCACTTCGGCGGGGGTCACCTTGATGTCGCCCACTAACTTGCGCTGCATGCCCTGCACGAGCAGCCCCTCGCGGGCGTTCTCGCGCAGCGTCTCGCGTATCTCGCTGGAGGTCTTGTTGAAGTATTCCTCCATCTTCTCCTTAGAACCCATGTTGGTGATGTACATGTTGGTCATGTACTCCACACGTTGCAGCACCTCGCTGTCGGAAACCTCGATACTGTCGAGGGCGGCTTGGTGCAGGTATAGTTTCTGTACGGCAATCTCCTCCGGAATGACGCAATAGGGGTCACGGTCGAACTTGCGCCCCTCGTAAAGGGCGTTCAGGCGGGCCTCTTCCACTTCAGACTTCAAAATAGCTTCGTCGCCCACTACCCACACCACTTCGTCGATGACATTGTCCTGCCCGTAAAGGGCCGACCCCGCCGTGAGGAACCCTGCGATTAATACTGCAAACTTCACGTTCATGCTCTTTTTCATTCTTGGTGTCTTTATACGGTCTTTATATTGTCTTGTTGTCTTGCGCTTGTCGTCTTGCGGCGTCCCGTTATTGCGGATAGTACTTTATCCGGTTGCGGCGTTCGGCACGCCGGTAGAGGTCGTTCTTCACCTCTTCCATGAACTCCACCTGCTTGGTGTTGAGCAACATGTCCTTTACCAACGTGCGGGCCGACTCGAAAGGCTCCTGCTCGCCGGCGGGGCGGTAATCGCTCACGTTCAGGAAGTAGTAGAAGGCGGTGTCCTTCAACTCCACGTGGCGGTTGCTTTCCAAATACTTCCCGTCGAGCATGCCTTGCTGGGGCATCATCTCCAGCATGTCGCTTGCCGGAACCCACTTGTCGTAGAAGTATTCATACTTAACGGCGTTCTGCAAGCTGTATTTCTCTATATGCTCCACCGCATCCTGCGTCTCGCTCTTGTACCAACGGCGCACGTTGCCTATCTGGGGCGCGGTGAGGGGTACCTTGATGAAGAGTCCCTTGATCAAGGGACGCTCCGCCTTGAACAGCTCCAAGTGGCTGTTGTAGTACTCCTCCAACTCCTCGTCCGTAAGCTCTTCGGAGAGCTTCTGGTCGATGAGGGCCTGTTGGTAGGTATGCACGATGAGGGCCTTGCGGTAGTTCTCCACCAACTTGTCTATCTCGCCGTTGTCGGGGATGTTGCTCTCGGCTTTCTCGTACAGCAAGATGTCCTCCACCCAGTTACGTATATACCGCTCGGCGAAGAGCAGGCTGTCGTCCTTGGACAATCCGGCGGGCAGCACGGCACGCAAGTCTTCTAAATAGAGGAAGTTGCCTTCCAACCGGGCCAAAGGAGTACGGCCTCCGTGGTCGGGGTCGCCCTTGCAGGCGGCCAAGCAAAGCGCCAACAGTAGCCCCAAACAAGTTATTCGCATCGCCAACAGCTGATTACATACCATATTACAGTACGAAGATAGTGTATTAATCGGTCGCATCAGTTCTTATTAACGGTTTTTAAAACCTCTTGGTTAATTTCAACCTTACCCGATGCACGCAACCCCGTTATCCATCGCGTTTCCAAGTAATCCCCGTAGTCTTGCAGCAGCTTCGCTTGCGGCACGTCACGGTAATCTTCAGGCCCCTTCTCGCGCTTGCCCATGAGGGCCGTGTAAGGCAGGGAAGGCATGGGGACGGCCTTTCCCCGCTTGAAAACGTTCTCGTCCACGTATGCGTTCTCGCCCGGCGCGAAGAGTCCCTGTTCCAACATGACCAGCGTCGGCCCCTCCTTGTTGAACAAAAGGCGCACGGCGTTCTCCCACTCCGCCTCGGGCAAGCTCTTCAAGAGCTTGCGGGCTTGCTTGAGCAGCCGTTTGGTCGAGGCGTGTATCACCGCCCCACGGTAATGTTCCACTCCCCATGCGTAGGCGTTACGATATTTGGTGAAGAAGGCTTGCAATCCCGCTTCATCCCCGGCCACTTTGGGAAGCAGTATTCGCGCCTTCATCTTGGCCGCAAGCCATTCCTCCTGGAAGCATTGCAGGCGCAGGGAGGCGTCAGGGTGATCGGCCTCGAGACGCGACGCCTCATAATCCAAGACCGACTTGGCCACGAACTCCTCCATTTGACGGCTTGGCGCGGCCGGGCGGGCGGCGGCGAAGCGGGCGAAATCGTTGCCTGTATAGGCTTTCCCTTTTAAGGTGAAGAGCGTATGGCCGGTGCTGCCTTGCCGGCGCCACTCGGCCATGCCCGCCTCGTCGGGGGTGTATCGGTAGGCCTGCTTCAAGGCTTCCACACGTGCTTTCAATCCGGGAGTCACGCGGCGAAATCCGCTTATACGTTGTTCAAGCCCCGCTTGCACCTCCTCGAAAGCGGGCGGCTCCAGACGCTCCAGCACTTTGGCGATGTGGATGCCCCTTGGGGTATAGAAAGGTTTGGAAACGGTGCCTTCAGGCAGGTTGAAAACGGTCTCTTCAAACTCGACAGTCGCCGTGGTGGAACTCACATAGAAGGGGGCTTTCTCGTCTGAAAAGCGAGCCACACACGCCTCGAAAAGGGTGTCGGAGGCACTCATTACAAGGAGGTTATAGAGGGAATCGAACCGTTGCTCCACTTGTTGCAAACGAGCTTGAGAGATGTCTTGGGGCAGACGTTGGAAGATGGTACTCACAAGGATACGCGCCGTCTGGCCGCCTTCTTGCCGTGTATCATACAACCGGCGGGCCTCCCGTGTGGTACCCTCGTTGTCTGAAAGGTACTCCCTGTCCAAACGGTGGCGGTAAGCCTCGCACGCTTCCCTGTAGGCGGCCAGCGTATCCATCCCCGCCGCTCTTGCGGCAGCGGATTCTAACTTCAACAAAGCCAGCTTGTCAGCGAAATCATCCGCAGAGAGGGTATTGTCCTGCTTTAGTTCCCGACGATAGCGATACTCAAACTCCTGTAAACGTACTTCCTCCCCGCCAACGCGCAGCACTGTCGCGTTATCCGTAGCCGGTACCGTGCCACTTCTTTGGGCAAACGACAATCCGCATGGCAACAGCATGCAGGCCAATGTAAGCAGCACCGCTTTTCTTTTTGCCATACCTTCTTACTCGGGGCGGCTGTAGTTGGGGGCTTCACTGGTGATGGCCACGTCGTGCGGATGGCTCTCCAATACGCCGGCATTGGTGATACGGGTGAACTTGGCGTCGTGCAGCTTTTCGATGTTGGCGGCACCGCAATAGCCCATGCCCGCACGCAATCCGCCTACAAGCTGGTAGATTACCTCGTAAAGCGTTCCCTTATAAGGCACGCGGGCCGAGATGCCTTCGGGCACCAGTTTCTTCGAGTCGGTGGTGCCGCTTTGGAAGTAGCGGTCCTTGGAGCCGTGTTCCATGGCCTCGAGTGAGCCCATGCCACGATATGACTTGAACTTACGACCGTTGAAAATGATGGTCTCGCCGGGCGACTCTTCCGTACCGGCCACTAACGAGCCTATCATAACGCTCCAGCCGCCGGCCGCCAACGCCTTGACCACATCGCCCGAATAACGCAGTCCGCCATCGGCAATCAAGGGGATTCCTGTGCCTCCCAAGGCCTTGGCCACTTCATAGACGGCCGACAGCTGCGGTACACCCACACCGGCCACGATACGGGTGGTACAGATGGAACCCGGGCCGATGCCCACCTTCACGCCGTCGGCACCGGCCTCGATAAGCGCCTTGGCCGCCTCGCCGGTAGCGATGTTGCCCACCACGATGTCTATATCGGGGAAGTGCCGCTTGGCCTCGCGCAATTTCTCTATCACATACATGGAGTGTCCGTGGGCCGTGTCGATGACAATGGCGTCGGCACCCGCGTCGACCAACGCCTGCATGCGTTGCAGCGTGTCGGTGGTCACGCACACGCCGGCCGCCACGCGCAGCCGCACCTTGCTGTCCTTGCCAGCCATGGGCTTGTGTTTCGCCTT
>JAJPYP010000227.1 GCA_021204885.1 Prevotellaceae bacterium | reverse complement strand
AGGTGTCCAGTACATTCACGCGCACGTGGATGAAGTGCTCGATGCCGGCGGCTTTGAGCTCGTCCATGCAGGCGGGCGCACCTGCCACGATGAACATGGCGCGGCCGTTCAAAGCCTGGAATGCGGGGATGGCATACTGGGCATACTCGTCGTCGCTGGAGCAGAGCACCACGATGTCGGCACCGGCCTTCATGGCGGCCTCCACGCCCTCTTCTACCGTGGGGAAGCCCAAGTTGTCAATCACCTCATAACCGGCACAGGCCAAGAAATTGCAGGAGTACTGGGCGCGTGCCTGACGCATGGCCAAGTTGCCGATGGTGAGCATGAAGGCTTTGGGACGCTTGCCGCTGGATTCTGTCTCCAACCGCAAGGCCTCGAACTCAGAGGCGGCACGGTGGAAGTCGAGCGTCGGCAGGTCGGGCAGGCAATCCTCATGCTTGCAGCAGCAGGCAGACTCGACGGGTTGCTTGCCCTCGGACTTCTCGTTGAAGTTGGGATACTGGTTGGTGCCAAGCAACACTTCGCGGCGTTTGGCCACGGCGGCATGGCGGGCTTTGTTGCTCTCGTTAACGGCGGCCTGTACCTTGCCGGCTTTGACGGCGGCGTAGAAACCACCCTCTTCCTCGACGGCGAGGAAAAGCGTCCATGCTTGCTGTGCGATGGATACCGTGAGGTTCTCGATGTAGTAGGAACCGGCGGCGGGGTCGATGACTTTATCGAAGTGGGACTCTTCCTTGAGCAGGAGCTGCTGGTTGCGGGCCAAGCGTTCGCTGAAGTCGCTCGGGGCTTCGTAGGCCTTGTCGAAAGGAACCACGGTCATGGAGTCCACACCGGCCAAGGCGGCGCTCATGGCCTCGGTTTGCGTGCGCAACAGGTTGACGTAAGCGTCGAAGAGCGTCAGGTTGAACGTGGAGGTCTCGGCATGGATGTGCATCTTGGCGGCCTCTTTGTCGTCGGGAGCGTAGCTTGCCACGATGTCGGCCCAAAGCAGACGTGCGGCACGGAACTTGGCTATTTCAAGGAAGTAGTTGGAACTGATGCCGAAGTTGAAGGTCATCTTCTTGGCTACAGTAGCTGCGGGTACACCGGCCTCGACAAGCATATTCAAGTATTCGTTACCCCAAGCCAACGCATAGCCTAACTCCTGGGAGATATAGGCGCCGGCATTGTTCAGCATGAGCGGCGTCACGTCGACGACCCGGTAAAGGGGCAGTTCGGCAGTGGCTTCAATCAACGCCTTGGCGGTGGCTGCCGCGTCGCCTTTCTCCTTACCACGGGTGAGCATCGTGCCGATGTAGTCGTAGCGGATGGAGCCTTTCAGCTGGGCGAGGTCATAGCCGTGCTGCTTGTAGTAGGCCACCAACAAACCTGCCAGCTCTAATACGTGCGACGGGCAGGTGGCGAAGTTCAGCTCCACGCAAGCCGCACAGATGTCTTTCAACAGGGTCTCCAAGTACTCGGCACTCAGGTCTTTCGCCTTGATGCGGAAGGTGAGGGAGTCGATGCCTTTGTTCAGGATGTCCAACGCTTTGGCGTTGGCCTCTTTGGGGCATTCCACCCGGATTTCTTGACGAACCAACCACTCGTTGCCGCTCTTTTTGTTACCTCTCAAATAGGGGAACTCGCCGGGAAGGGCATCGGTCGTCTTCAGTCCCTCCAAGTCTTCCAACCGGTAGAAAGGTTTCACCTTGAATCCTTCGTTTGTCTTCCAAACGAGTTTCTTCTCGAAGTCGGCACCTTTCAGGTCGACGGTGACCTTCTCCATCCACTTTTCAGTGGTGACGGGAGGGAATTCCGAGAAGAGTTTTTCTTTTCTGTCTGCCATAGTCTATTTTGTATTAAAAGATAGATGAATCCATTACTTTCAAGCGAATGCAAAGATACTGAATTAGTTAAAACCAGCCCGCTTTTTAGCGAAAATTCGCACAATGGAAAAGCGTTTCATGCCATCTGCCGTGCGATAAGTATAAAAAAAGAGGGAAACCTTGGCTGCCTCTGCACAAATGCGTACCTTTGTAGCGTATATACAAATACACTATGAGCTGGATAGAAAGTTTGTTATGGGATCCCTCGTCGGTGGCGCACATCGTGGCCTTGTATGCATTCGTCATCTCCACGGGCGTACTGTTGGGCAAGATTAAGGTATTCGGGGTGTCGCTCGGAGTGACGTTCGTGCTCTTTATGGGCATTCTCATGGGGCATTTCGGGTTTACCGGGAATATTGAAATACTCCATTTCATCCGCGAGTTCGGGTTGATTCTCTTCGTCTTCTGCATCGGCTTGCAGGTAGGTCCCTCCTTCTTCACTTCGTTTAAAAAGGGCGGAATGACGCTGAACATGCTGGCCGTAGGCGTGGTGGTGCTGAACATCGCCGTGGCCTTGGGCATCTATTACATAGACGGACACATCGAGCTGCCCATGATTGTGGGCGTGCTCTACGGTGCCGTGACCAACACGCCCGGTTTAGGTGCCGCACAGGAAGCCTTGAACCAGCTACACTATACGGGCGACCCCATCGCGCTGGGTTATGCCTGCGCCTACCCCTTGGGCGTGGTGGGCATCATCGCCTCGATGATTGCCATACGCTACATCTGCCGGGTGAACTTGAAGAAAGAGGAAGAGGGGTTGCACAACGAGGAAGCCAACATGAAGCACAAGCCGCATACACTCAACTTGGAGGTGCGCAACGAGGCCATCAACGGCAAGCGGCTGTTGCAAATCAAGGAGTTTACAGGACGTGCCTTCGTCTGCTCGCGCATCCGCCACGAAGGGCATGTGAGCATTCCCAACCAAGACACCTTGTTCTATGTGGGCGACCAGCTGCTCATTGTCTGCTCCGAGGAGGATGCCGAAGCGGTGACCGCTTTCATAGGCCGGGAAATCAGCGTGAACTGGGAACGGCAAGACACCCCCATGGTGTCGCGCCGCATCTTGGTGACCAAGTCGGAAATCAACGGGAAGAAGATGGGCAGCATGCACTTCCGCAGCATGTACGGCGTGAACGTGACGCGCGTGAACCGCTCGGGCATGGACCTCTTCGCCGACCCGAACTTGGTGCTCCAAGTGGGCGACCGTGTCATGGTGGTGGGCCAGCAAGATGCCGTAGAGCGTGTGGCCGGCATTTTGGGCAACCAACTCAAACGGCTTGACACGCCCAACATCGTGACCATCTTCGTGGGCATCTTCTTGGGTATATTGATAGGCAGCTTGCCCATTACTTTCCCCGGCATGCCCACGCCGGTAAAGCTTGGCTTGGCCGGCGGCCCGCTCGTGGTGGCCATTTTGGTAGGCCGCTTCGGCTACAAGATGAGATTGGTTACCTACACCACCATGAGCGCCAACCTGATGCTGCGTGAAATAGGCATCGTGCTTTTCTTGGCCAGCGTGGGTATCGAGGCAGGCGAGCATTTCGTGGAGACGGTGGTCGACGGAAGCGGATTGGCATACGTGGGTTATGGCTTCCTCATTACAGTGATCCCGCTACTCATTATGGGTGTCATCGCCAAGCTCTGCTACAAAGTAAACTATTACACTTTGATTGGCTTGATGGCCGGCAGCACCACCGACCCTCCCGCATTGGCCTACGCCAACTACTCGTCGGGCAACGACGCGCCATCCGTAGGCTACTCCACGGTCTACCCGCTCATGATGTTCTTGCGTATCTTGGCAGGGCAAGTCATCCTTTTGGCGATGCTGTAGGATTTCAATACTTAAAGCTACTGCCTCCCAAGAACTCACGCAACAGCGAGGTGGGCGGTATCTCCTTGTCCTGAATGGGCACGAAGTACTTGATGAACTTCAGCAGGCGATAGGCTTCAGAATACTCCGGGCAGTCGCGCGGCACGCTCTCCAAGATGGGCTGGGCATGCGAACGCAGCACGGCCAGCTCGAACAGCAGGGCCGAATTGAACATGGCGTCGGCGTTCTCTTGGAAGGGGAATATCCACTTCTCCTCGCCGGCACGCACGCTGGGCCAACGCGATATGGTCTCTCGGGCAGAATAGTTCCGGTAGTTGAAGTCGCGGATGATGCGGCGCAACAACCGGTTGTCGGTAGTGGGTATCCAGTTGTGGTTGTCCAAGGAGATGGTGGTAAGCGCCGACACATATATCTTATAGGTACACTCGGGCGGAATGGTCGGGATAAGTGCGGGGTTCAGCCCGTGGATGCCCTCCAATATCAAGATGGTGTGCTCGTCTATGCGCAGCTTGTCGCCCCTGAACTCCTTCTTTCCCAAGGCAAAGTTGTAACGCGGCAACTCCACCTCCTCGCCGCGCAGCAAGGCATGCAGCTGGCTGTTGAAGAGTTCCAAGTCGAGGGCTTGCAACGACTCGAAGTCGTACTCGCCGTTCTCGTCCAAGGGGGTGTCTTCGCGGTTCACGAAGTAGTCGTCAAGCGAAATGGGGAAAGGACGCAGCCCGTTGGTCATGAGCTGCACGGAGAGCCGCTTGCTGAAGGTGGTCTTTCCCGACGAGGAGGGACCTGATATGAGTACCAGCTTGATGCGGCTGCCGTTTTCGGCACGGTGGTAGATGTCGTCGGCTATCTGGGCTATCTTCTTCTCCTGCAACGCTTCGGCCAC
>JAJPYP010000219.1 GCA_021204885.1 Prevotellaceae bacterium | reverse complement strand
AATGGGCCAGCGTTTTTTTGCCGAAGCGCTTGAACCGATGTTGCCGAAGCGCTTGAACAGGGTGTGCCGAAGCGCTTGAGCATATACTGCCGAAGCGCTTGAACAGATATTGCCGAAGCGCTTGAACAGGTCTGCCGAAGCGCTTCCATAGAATACACGGAAGCGGTACCGTAGATTTACGAATTCGAGTTCCTACATGGCATGGAATGCTTTCGTTATACCCCATGCATCGTTTCCGTCGGTTTTCAGGAACCGGGCATGGAGTGGAACGTATAGATAAGGTAGCGCATCTGTTTAACGTTTCCATCGGCATAGAGAAGGCCTAAATAAGATTTTCATAGTAAATTATGGAAAATGCTTTGCATTTTGCTTTATTTGTGTTATATTTGCAGTTTCATTGCTTGGCAAAAGAAGATGAAGGATTTCACGAAAGAGGGCGTAATGGTACAAAAGACAACGTGCCAGACGGAAGAAGGACAAGAGGAGATACACCTATTGCTCTCGATGAACTATTGCCTTACCAACGATTACGCTTCCCTTCTCCAAGCTTTGCTCACCGTTTGCCAGCGCGAAGCCGATGCGGCCGGAGCCGTTACGGTGTTCCAACGTTTCTTCGTGCGCGATGCCCGCGAATGGCAGCCGGTGATTGCCCAAGCCCTCTCGCTGCTGCCCCAACGTGCCGTCTCCATCGTGGAGCAACCCCCTGCCAACGGCAGTGCCGTTGCCCTTTGGGCCTATTTGGCCACGGGTGTCAAGGTGTCGCATACCGCCGAAGGCTTGGTGGTGGTGCAGGGAAAGCACTACACCCAAGTATGGGCCACGAACATGGTGGCGCAGGGCAACGGCTCGGAAGCGCAGACCATGCGCATATTCCATCGTTATATACGTCAGTTGGAGTGCCACAGCATGACGTTGGAGGACCATTGCCAACGCACGTGGATATTCGTGGACGACATTGACCGCCGTTACCGCGGCATGGTGGCGGCACGCGATGCGGTGTTCGACAAAGAGGGTCTCACTGCCGACCGCCATTACATTGCCTGCACCGGCATTGCCGGCGGAAACGCCTTGCCCGAATCGTATGTGATGCTCGATGCCGTGGCCTACAAGGGGCTGCCGCCCGAAAACATACGCTACCTGCATGCCACCGGGCGCATGACGCGCACCTACAACTACGGCGTGCGCTTCGAACGGGGCGTGATGCTCGACTTGTATGGGTTCCACCAAGTGTTCATATCGGGAACGGCGAGCATAGACCATGAGGGCAACGTGGCGCATGCCGGCGACGTGCTGTTGCAGACCGAGTGCATGATGGCGCACGTGGAGGCGTTGCTTGCCGAGGCCGGCTGCACGGTGCGCGACATTCAACAAGCCCTTGTCTACCTGCGCGACAAGGCTGACTACGACAAGGTGAAACAGTGGTTGGCCACCGCTTATCCGCAGTTGCCTTGCCTTATTCTTCACGCGCCTGTCTGTCGCCCCGACTGGTTGGTCGAGGTGGAATGTATGGCAGGGAAATAACCCCTTTATATAGACCATTGCACGCACGTTCCGGTAATGGTTATTATTCGCTAACGGGTAGCGGAAGTATGCGCTATGTGAAATATTATGTGTACTTTTGCACGCCTAAATGAAGATATAACATCAAAAGGAAATATCAGCTACCAATATGACGGAATTCGAGAAGATGAAGAGCGGGATGCTCTACGATTATTCAGACAAGGAGATAAGCGATAGCTTGGAACATGCCAAGCGGTTGTGCGCCAGGTTGCAATCGGTAAGCATCTACGATGATTGTTACCGCGAGATGATCGAGGAGCTTATTCCGGGGATACCCAAGGACAGCACCGTATGCCCGCCTTTCAGTTGTGGATACGGCCACAGGATAACGATAGGGCACAACGTATGGATAAACTTCGGCTGCACCATGCTCGACAGCGGTGGCATCACCATCGGCGACAACGTGCTCTTGGGCCCTAACTGCCAGCTCTACACGCCGCAACACCCGTATGACTACTTGCAGCGGCGCAGGCCCGTGGAGACGGCTTATCCCATTACGATAGGCGATGACACGTGGTTGGGCGGCGGCGTGGTGGTGCGTCCGGGCGTGAGCATAGGCAAGCGGTGCATCATAGGCGCGGGCAGCGTGGTGGTGCAGGATATACCCGACGACTGCATGGCCGTGGGCAATCCTGCGGTGGTGAAGCACCGTATTCCGCACCGGCCCGAAGAGGAGGAGTAGGGGAAGGCGTTCATGTAAAACGTCAGTGGCGTGAAGCCGGCAGGCTTCACGCCACTGGCGGCGCTGCATTCCTATCTTATTTATAAAGGATAACCGTCGAAATCGTAAAGCGGCGTGGAGAGGTAACGTTCTCCGGTATCGGGCAGGAGCGTCACTATCAGCTTGCCCGCGTTCTGCGGTTGCTTGGCCACTTGCAAGGCGGCCCAAGCGGCGGCACCCGAGGAGATGCCCGTGAGCACGCCTTCTGTCAAGGAGAGCTCGCGGCCGGTGCGAAAGGCATCCTCATCGGTTACACGGATTACTTGGTCTACCAACGCCGCGTCGTAGGTGGCGGGCACGAAGCCGGCACCGATGCCTTGTATCTTGTGCGCTCCGGGCTTGCCGCCTGAAAGCACGGGCGATGCGTCGGGTTCCACGGCTACGATGTGGATGTTCGGGTTGTGGGCCTTGAGTCCTTTGGCCACGCCGCTTATGGTGCCGCCGGTGCCTACCGAGGCCACGAAGATGTCCACTTTACCGTCGGTATCGTTCCAAATCTCCTCGGCGGTGGTACGGGCATGCGCGGCGGGATTGGCGGGGTTGTTGAATTGTCCGGGAATGAGGGAGCCGGGGGTGGCCTTGTGCAGTTCTTCGGCTTTGGCGATGGCGCCTGCCATGCCTTGTGCGCCCGGCGTGAGTACCAACCGGGCACCCATGGCCTTCAACAGGCTGCGGCGCTCCACACTCATGGTGTCGGGCATGGTGAGTACGACGTGGTAGCCTTTCACGATGGCTACCCACGCCAACCCTACGCCTGTATTGCCGCTGGTGGGCTCGATGATGACGGCGCCGGGTTTCAATAACCCTTTCGCTTCGGCGTCTTCTATCATGGCCAAGGCAATTCGGTCTTTGCTGCTGCCGCCGGGATTGAAGCGTTCCAATTTGGCTGTTACTTGTGCTTGTGCACCGTGTCTCGCGGCCAAGCGCGACAACGCCACAAGGGGCGTGTTTCCGATAAGTTCGGTCAAGTTCTTGTAAATCCTTGTCATAATCGTTTGTATTTGGTGGTTATGGTCGTTGGCTTTCAGCCAATTTCTCTTTCAAGTACCGCCCCGTATAGCCGGCGGTGCAGCGGGCCACCTCTTCGGGTGTGCCTACGGCCACTACCTCTCCTCCTTGCTCTCCTCCTTCGGGGCCGAGGTCGATGATGTAATCGGCACATTTCACAATCTCCAAGTTGTGCTCGATGATGAGGATGGAGTGGCCGCGCAGCAGCAGGGCGTCGAAGGCTTCAAGGAGCTTGCGTATGTCGTGGAAGTGCAGCCCGGTGGTGGGCTCGTCGAAGATGAAGAGGGTGGGTTCCACTTTCTCGAGACTTAGATAGTAGGCTAACTTCACCCGTTGGTTCTCACCGCCCGAGAGGGTGGAGGAGGATTGCCCCAACTTGATGTAGCCCAATCCCACGTCTTGCAGGGGCTGGAGCTTCTTGACGATTTTCTTCTGTTTGTACTTCTCGAAGAACTCGATGGCTTGGTTCACGGTCATCTCCAGCACGTCGTAGATGTTCACGCCGTGGTACTTCACCTCCAAGGTATCGGGCTTGAAACGCTTGCCGTGGCAGGCTTCGCAGGTGAGCTTCAAGTCGGCCATGAACTGCATCTCCACGGTAATGACGCCTTCGCCCTTGCAGGCTTCGCATCGCCCGCCTTCGCTGTTGAAGCTGAAATAGCCTGAGGTGTAGCCCATCTGCTTGGAGAGGGGTTGTTCGGCCCATAGCTTGCGTATCTCCTCGTAGGCTTTCAGGTAGGTGACGGGGTTGCTGCGCGTGGACTTGCCGATGGGGTTCTGGTCTACGAACTCCACGTTGGCCAAGCTCTTCAGGTCGCCGCCGATGGCGATGAACTCGCCCGGCCGTTCGGAGCACTCGTCTAATTCGCGCTTCAAGGCACGGTACAGGATGTCGCGCACCAAGGTGCTCTTGCCCGACCCGGACACGCCGGTGACTACCGTCATCACGTTCAACGGGAAGCGCACGTCTATTCCTTTGAGGTTGTTCTCACGCGCTCCCTTCAACTCGATGTAGCGGTTCCACGGACGGCGGCTCGGCGGTATGGGGATGGTTTCTTCGCCCAAGAGGTAGCGCACGGTGTAGCTGCCGCTGCCCGGTTGCAGGTCTTTCATGTCGCCTTGGTAGACTATCTGTCCGCCCAAGCGGCCGGCTTGCGGGCCTATGTCTATGATGTAGTCGGCCGCACGGATAATCTCTTCATCGTGTTCCACCACCACCACCGTGTTGCCCAACTGCTGCAACTTGCGCAGCACGCCGATGAGCCGCCCGGTGTCGCGGCTGTGCAGCCCGATGCTGGGTTCGTCG
>JAJPYP010000114.1 GCA_021204885.1 Prevotellaceae bacterium | reverse complement strand
TGCTTACGACTCACGTGTGTAGCTCTTTGCTCCTCCAGTGCGTAGCTCCTTGCTACGCACGTGTGTAGTAAGCTGCTCCTCACGTGAGGAGCAAGCACCCCCTCCAACGAGGCTTTGGCAGCGGCTCATGCATTTTGACACAACCCCTACTTTTTAAGGGTATACCTTATTTATTCGGCGTCTCCCAATGTTTCGTCTCGGTGCAGGTTATCCCGATGGTCCGGTCACCGGTCTGGATGCGGAAATCGCCCGCTTCCAATACCCACTTGCCGTCGTAGCCCACGAAGGCAAGGTCGGAACCTTTCAGTTTCAATGTCACGGTTCGGGTCTCGCCCGGTTGCAGCTCGATCTTCTCGAAAGCACGCAAGCGGCGGTTGTCGGGCGTGAGCGAGGCTACCAAGTCGCTGCTGAAGAGCAGCACGCTCTCCTTGCCGGCCATGCTGCCCGTATTGGTCACGTCGACGGTAAAGGTAAGTTCGTCATCGGCGGTGAAGGCGGCCTTGTCTACCGTGAGGTTACTGTAGGCGAAGGTGGTGTAGCTCAATCCGTAACCGAAAGCCCACTGCACGTTGGTCACGGCCTCGTAGTTGTAGGCACCCTCCATCTGCTTGCCGGTGTGTTCGCTGGGTTTGTAGTCGTAGGTGACGAGTGAATTGATCTCTTTAGGATAGGTGAAGGGCAGCTTGCCGCTGAAGTTCACCTCGCCCGCCAAGAGGTTGGCCAATGCGTCGCCGCCATAGTTGCCCGGCAACATGACGTGTACCACCGCTCCGGCCAAAGGCTCGATGTCGGCCATGATGCGCGGACGGCCCTCGTTCAGTATCAGGATAACGGGCTTGCCGGTGGCGGCCAGCGCCTTGACCAAGTCACGTTGGTTTTGGGAGAGGGTAAGGTCGGTGAGGTTGCCCACCGTCTCGCAATAGGAGTTCTCGCCGATGCAGGCCACGATGTAATCCACATCTTGGGCGGCGGCCACGGCTTTCTCTATTTCAGGGGTGTGTTCCTCCCACCAGTTGCCTTGGTCGTTGTAGGTGACGCCCGGTTCGTAAACCACGTTGTCTGTTCCGAACTTGGCGGTCATCGCCTCCAAGATGGTGTTGTATTGTTCAGTGCACTGTTCGGCGTTGCTGCCCTGCCACGTATAGGACCAGCCGCCGTCGAGCGTGCGCATGCTGTCGGCGTTGGGGCCTGTCACCAATAGCTTCTTGCCTTGCTGCAAGGGCAGGAGGTTGTCCACGTTCTTCAAGAGTACCAATGATTCCTCGGCGGCATGGAGCGCGGTGGCGGCATGTTCGGCACAGCCGAAGAGGGGGAAGTCCTTCGAGTCATAATAGGGCTGCTCGAAAAGGTTGAGACGGAACTTCAGACGCAGCACGCGGGCGGCGGCGTCGTCGATGCGGCTCATGGGGACCTCACCCTCTTCGACCAACTCTTTCAGCAAGGTACAGAAACGCACGTCGTAGGGATCCATCGACATGTCGATACCGGCGTTTATCGCCATTTTAATCGCCTCTTTCTTGTCTTTGGCCACATGGTCGCGGTTCCAGATGTTGTCTATGTCGGCCCAGTCGGTAACGATCATGCCGTCCCAGTTCAAGTCTTCTTTCATCCACTTGGTGAGCAACTCATGGTTGGCATGGAAAGGCATGCCGTTGTTGGTGGAGGAGTTTACCATGATGGTGAGCGCACCGTTACGTGCCATCTCCAAATAGGGGGCGAAGTGCTTCTCGCGCATGTCCTGCACGGAGATGGAGGAGGGGGTGCGGTCCTTCCCGCTTACCGGCACGCCATAACCCATGAAGTGCTTGGTACAAGCGGCGATGTGCTCCGTGCCGATGTGGTTGGGGTCGTCGCCTTGGAAACCGAGTACCGACTCGCGTCCCATCTCGGCGTTCAAATAGCAATCCTCGCCATAGTTCTCCCACATGCGTGCCCAGCGTGGGTCACGTCCCAAATCGGTCACCGGGGCGAAGGTCCAAGGGATGCTCCCCGCTTTGGTCTCGTAAGCGGAAATGCGTGCCTCCTCGCGTGTCAACGCGCGGTTGAAGGCGGCGCCCATGTTCACTCCTTGCGGGAAGAGCGTGCCGCCCAAGGTGTAGGTGGTGCCGTGTATCTGGTCCACGCCATATACGCAGGGGATGCCCATTACTTCAAGCGACTTCTCTTGGATGCGCTTGATGACGGCTTGCCACTCGTCCACAGATATGGCCATGCTGTTGGGTACATTCAGGATGGAACCTACCTTATAGATACCGATGACTGTGTCGAGCTTAGCTTCGTCCAACTCGAAACGGTCGGTGGAACCGGGCTTTTGCAGCACGTCGATGTTGAGTTGGCACATCTGCCCTATCTTCTCGTCGAGCGTCATTCTCTCCAACAGCTCTTTGATTTGCGTCTCTATTTTCTCATCTCGTGGAATGGCGGGCGCCACGCCGGTCTGCGCCATTAAAGCGGTGATGTGACAGGCGGCCATGCCCAGCAACAACAGTAAAAAACGTTTCATATCAATATAATAAGTTAGTTATGATGGATATTATTTTATCCTTTAGGTCCTTTTGAGGAATATATGAATGTCCCCCTTCCCGGACAAAGAAACGCATTTTATTCGTAACAACCAATAAAACGGCCGGCAAGATGGGACTTTTTCACTATCTTTGTGGCACGTCAACAATGACCGTTACGTATGATTCCGTACGATTTAATCGCCATATTGGGTCCTACCGCATCGGGAAAGACCTCTTTTGCCGCCGCGCTGGCCGCCGAGTTGCATGCCGAGATTATCAGTGCCGACTCCCGCCAGCTCTATCGGGGTATGGACTTGGGAACGGGCAAGGACCTTGCCGATTATACGGTGAAGGGGCAGTCCATACCTTACCACTTGATTGACATTGCCTATCCGGGCTACAAATACAACGTGTTCGAGTACCAGCGCGATTTTCTTGCCGCTTACCGGGATATAGGCCGACGGGGGCGTGTGCCCATTCTTTGCGGGGGTACCGGCATGTACTTGGAGGCGGTGCTCAAGGGATACAAGCTGTTGCCCGTGCCCGAGAATGCCCCGTTGCGTGCCCGTCTTGCAGGTTTCTCCTTGGAGCAGCTGACCGAGTTGCTCAAAAGTTACAAGACCTTACACAACACCACCGATGTGGATACCCCCAAGAGGGCCATTCGTGCCATTGAGATAGCGGAGTACTACGCATGTAACGGGGTGGAGGCGTGTTCTTTTCCTCGGCTGGACAGTCTTGTCATCGGCTTGCAGACTGACCGCGAGCGGCGCAGGCAGAAGATTACCCGTCGCTTGCGCCAACGTTTGGAGGAGGGTATGGTGGAGGAGGTGCGCGGACTGCTGGAACGCGGCATCGCACCCGATGACCTTATCTATTATGGCTTGGAATATAAATATGTGACGCTTTACCTTATGGGACAGCTAAGTTATGAGGAGATGTTCCGTAGTTTGGAGACCGCCATTCACCGGTTTGCCAAGCGCCAGATGACTTGGTTCAGGGGCATGGAACGGCGCGGCATTCCCATACACTGGATAGATGCCGACCTGCCGATGGAGGAGAAAATAGCTGCCGTGAAAGCTTTGTATGCGTCGGACAGCTAAAAAAGCGACTTTGGGCTTTCACATCTCATTCTAAATGCCTATTTTTGTCAACTTAAGAACGGCCACAAGCAGGATGGCCCCGGAATAACCTGACTAAACCGAGAGCGCATGAACGAAGAACCCGAAAAATGGGGGGTGATATACAACCCCAAAGCCGGCACACGGAAAGTGAAGAAGCGGTGGAAAAAGATCAAGGAGTATATGGACAGCAAGCATGTACGCTATGACTATATCCAGTCCGAAGGCTTCGGTTCCGTGGAACGCTTGGCGGGTATCTTGGCCAATAACGGTTACCGCACCATCGTGGTGGTGGGCGGCGACGGGGCACTCAACGATGCCATCAACGGCATCATGCACTCCGGTGCCGAGGCGAAGGAGGAGATAGCCTTGGGCATCATTCCCAACGGCATAGGCAACGACTTTGCCCGCTTTTGGGGCATAACGCCCGAATACAAGGAGGCGGTGGACTGCATACGCAACAACCGCCGCAAGAAGATAGACGTGGGCACTTGCTGTTATTACAACGGCGAGAAGCATGTGACGCGCTACTTCCTGAACGCCATGAACATCGGC
Organism: Prevotellaceae bacterium; assembly: GCA_021204885.1. The sequence continues at coordinate 451 of JAJPYP010000114.1, read as the reverse complement.
TTGGGGGCGCGTATCGTCAAGATTACCGACCAGTGTAAACGCTTCTGGGGCGTGAAGCCGCTCTCCTATTTCATGGCCTTCCTCTCCATCATCTTCGAACGTAACCAGCACCGCATGCACCTCAAGATAAACGACGACCACATCCGCGGGCGCATCATGACCGTCTGCATAGGCAGCGCATGGGGCTACGGGCAGGTGCCCAACGCCGTGCCTTACAACGGTTGGTTGGACGTGTCGGTCATCTACCGTCCCGAGTTGCTCCAGCTCTTCTCCGGGCTTTGGCTGTTGATGACAGGCCGCATCCTGAACCACAAGACCGTGAGGCCCTATCGCACCCGCCGGGTGAAGGTACTGCGGGCACGCAACGCCTCCGTCGACTTGGACGGGCGGCTCTTGGAGCGCCATTTTCCCCTTGACATCGGCATCCTGCATGAAGCGATAACATTGATTT
>JAJPYP010000211.1 GCA_021204885.1 Prevotellaceae bacterium | reverse complement strand
AACGTCTGTAACAGGCGGGTGATGTTGGCTATCTTCTCGCGGAAGGTCTTCTCCAAGGCCGCCCCCTCTTGCTTGCGGAACTCCACCAACCTCTCGATGCTTTCGGTGGTGGCGGCGTGTACCAAGTTCCACTCCTCTTCGTCGGGCTCGGGGCTGTCGTTCTTGGTCATCACGTCGGGCAAGCGCAACAGCGTGGAGAACCAGTCGGCCGGCTCGGGAATGCCTGTCGAGGCGGCAATCTCCTTGATGCCTTGGTAGTAAGCGGCTATGAGCGCACGGTTGATGGGCGTGGCTGCCTGCACGTCCTCTTTCTTCTCTATCCAGAGGGTGAAATCCACCTTGCCACGTTCCAGCGCATGGGTTATCTCGCCGCGTATCTCCATCTCTTTCTCCCTGTAAAGAGGGGCCATGCGCACGGAGAGGTCCATGGCCTTGCTGTTGAGCGACTTGATTTCGATGGTGACTTTCTTGTCAGGCAAATCCACGGTCGTCTTGCCGTAGCCCGTCATTGATTGTATCATAATGCTTATTAAGTTTTGTGCAAATTTACGGTATAATTTTAATTACTGAAAATAATCCCGTAAATTTGTCAGCCAATCCAAAAGGATGGATGGCACCGGTAACCATGTCGACTCTATTACATATCGAGACAGCTACCTCTGTCTGTTCCGTGGCCGTGAGCCAGGAGGGGCAGAACGTGTTCGAGCGGGTGGAACGCAAGCCTTGCTCGCATGCCGTGTCGTTAGGCGTGTTCGTACAAGACGCGCTTGCTTTTATAGACAGCCACTTGATGAGGCTCGATGCCGTGGCGGTGAGTTGCGGCCCGGGTTCCTATACGGGGCTGCGCATCGGCGTGTCTATGGCCAAGGGCGTGTGCTACGGACGCGACGTGAAGCTCATAGGGCTACCCACGTTGAAGGTGCTTTCGGTGCCCGTGTTGCTCTACCACGACGAGTTGCCCGACGACGCGCTGCTGTGCCCCATGATAGACGCCCGCCGCATGGAGGTCTACGCCGCCGTGTACGACCGTGCCTTGCATGCGGTGCGTGACATCGCCGCCGATGTGGTGGACGAGCACACTTACTTGGAATACTTGGAGGGGCGCCCGGTGTTCTTCTTCGGCGACGGGGCAGGCAAGTGCAAGGAGAAGATAACGCATCCCCATGCCCGTTTCATAGAGGGCATCACCCCCTTGGCCACCATGATGTTTCCCTTGGCCGAGAAAGCCATGGTGGAGCAGGATTTCAAGGACGTGGCCTACTTCGAGCCCTTCTATTTGAAGGAGTTCATAGCCGGCAAGCCCAAGAAGCTGATATGATGTGAACTTGTAAAACGTGACTTTTAAAATACAACCCCAAGAAGATGCAATATAACACTCAACAAAAACGGTTGCCCCTGCCTGAGTACGGGCGCAGCATACAGAACATGGTAGACTACGCCTTGACCATCGAGGACCGTGCGGAACGGCAGCGTTGCGCCAACACCATCATCAGCATTATGGGAGGCATGTTCCCCCACTTGCGCGACGTGCCCGACTTCAACCACAAGCTGTGGGACCACTTGGCCATCATGTCAGGCTTCAAGCTCGACATAGACTATCCTTACGAAATCATCCGCAAGGACAACTTGGACACGCACCCCGACAAGATTCCCTATCCAAGCACCAAGATACGCTATCGCCACTACGGACGCACCTTGGAGGTGCTTGTCAAGGCAGCGGCCGCCATGCCCGAGGGCGACGAGAAGCGACACCTCACGGCGCTCATCTGCAACCACATGAAGAAAGACTACATCGCATGGAACAAAGAGGGCGTGGACGACGGGAAGATTGCCGACGACCTGTATGAGCTCTCGGACGGCAAGTTGCAGATGACCGACGAGATTTACCACCTGATGCAGGTGCGCATGCAGATGAACTACCGTCCCTGCAAGGGCAACAACCAGAACCGCATCCTCAATCAAGGCGGGAAGACGGGCAAGAACAACAACCGCCGGAAGTATTAACCCCAAGCAACGCATAATGGCATCGTTTGTAATCGAAGGCGGCCACTCCCTCAAGGGCGACATCTATCCCCAAGGGGCGAAGAACGAGGTGTTGGAGATTCTCTGCGCCACGCTGCTCACGGCCGAAGCGGTAACGGTGCATAACGTGCCCGACATACTGGACGTGAACAACCTGCTGCAACTCTTGCGCGAGATGGGCGTCACGGTATCGGCGTTGGGCGGCGGCTCTTGGCGCATCAAGGCGGCCGATGTGGACTTCTCCTATATGGAGAGCGATACTTTTCTGAAACATTGTGCCGCGCTTCGCGGGTCGGTCATGTTGATGGGGCCGCTGTTGGCCCGCTTCGGCAAGGCCGTCATCTCCAAGCCGGGCGGCGACAAGATAGGCCGCCGGCGGCTCGACACGCACTTTGCCGGCATACAGCGTCTGGGGGCGGAACTCACCTATAACCACGAGCGCGAGAGCTACGAGATGCACGCCGACAAGTTGCAAGGCACGTACATGCTGCTCGAGGAAGCGTCGGTTACGGGTACGGCCAACATCGTGATGGCGGCCGTACTGGCCAAGGGACGCACCACCATCTACAACGCCGCTTGCGAGCCTTACGTGCAACAGCTGTGCCGCCTGCTGTGCCGCATGGGCGCACACATCGAAGGCATCGCCTCCAACCTGTTGGTGATAGACGGGGTAGAAGAACTGCACGGCACCGAGCACACCATACAGCCCGACATGATCGAGGTGGGCAGCTTCATCGGCATGGCGGCCATGACACAGAGCGAGCTCACCATCAAGAACGCCTCTTACGAGAACTTGGGCATCATCCCCGACAGCTTCCGTAGGTTAGGCGTACAGTTGGAACAACGGGGAGAGGACATCTTCGTGCCGGCACAAGAGAGCTACTGCATAGACTCCTTCTTGGACGGTTCCATCATGACCATCGCCGACGCGCCTTGGCCGGGGCTCACGCCCGACTTGCTCAGCGTGATGCTCGTGGTGGCCACGCAAGCCAAGGGGAGCGTGCTCATCCACCAGAAGATGTTCGAGAGCCGCCTCTTCTTCGTGGACAAACTCATAGACATGGGAGCGCAAATCATCTTGTGCGACCCGCACCGCGCCGTGGTCATAGGCCACAACCGCGCCTTCAAGCTGCGGGGCGGCAACATGACCTCGCCCGACATACGAGCCGGCATCGCCTTGCTCATCGCGGCCTTGAGTGCCGAGGGTACCAGCCGCATACACAACATAGAGCAGATTGACCGTGGTTACCAAGACATAGAAGGGCGCTTGAACGCATTGGGAGCCAGAATCACGAGGATATGATCAGGGAAGAAGAGGTATATAAGATAGGCGTGCTGGGCAAACCGCACGGCACCAAAGGGGAACTCTCGTTCACCTTCACCGACAACGTGCTGGGGCGCATGGAGGTGCAGTATATAATCTGCTCCATGGAGGGCATATTGGTCCCGTTCTTCTTGGAGGGTTACCGCATGCGCTCGCATACCACCGCCTTGGTGAAGTTGGAAGGGGTGGACACGTTGGAAGAGGCGCGTGCCTTTACCAACCGGCCCGTCTACTTCCCCGTGAAGTATGCCCCTACGGAACAAGAAGAGGCTGCCGGCTGGGACCGGTTCACGGGCTTCACGATGGAGGATGTGCGCCATGGCGCGTTGGGCGAGGTGGTCGACATAGACACCACTACCCTGAACACGCTCTTCGTGGTGGACTATAACGGGGAAGAGCTGTTGGTGCCGGCGCGTGAGGAGTTTGTCAAGGGCATTGACCGCGAAGCCAAGCGCATCACCGTGGAGCTGCCCGAAGGATTGTTGGACCTTGACAACGCTGAGGAGGCATAGGCTATGGCAAAGAAGAAGCGGCGTCGCAGGGCATTCTGGAGCAACATCAAGTTCAAGTACCGGTTGACCCTTACCAACGAGAACACGTTGGAGGACATCCTCACCCTGCACGTCTCCAAGCTGAACGGCTTCTCCGTGCTGCTCTTCTTCTGCATCGCCCTCTTCCTCGTGGCTTCGCTGATAGTGGCCTTCACGCCCTTGCGCAACTACCTGCCCGGCTACATGAACAGCGAGCTGCGCACGCAAGTGGTGGAGAACGCCTTGCGCGTGGACTCGTTAGGGCAGCTGCTCGAAAGGCAGAACCTCTACATCATGAACATACAGGACATCTTCCGTGGCGACATCAAGACCGATACCGTGCAGTCCATCGACTCCTTGACCGCCATCCGCGAGGACTCCCTGATGGAGCGTACCGAGCGCGAGACGGCCTTCCGCAAGCAATATGAAGAGAACGAGAAGTTCAACCTCACCACCATCGCGGCGCGTTCGGATGTGGAGGGGCTCATCTTCTACCGCCCCACGAGGGGCATGGTCTCCTCGCCCTTCAACGCCGAGCGCAAACACTATGGCACCGACATCGCCGCCAACTTGGGCGAGAGCGTGTTGGCCACGCTCGACGGCACCGTCGTGCTCAGTACTTACACCGCCGAGACGGGCTACCTTATCCAGATACAGCACAGCCAGGACTTCCTGTCGGTGTACAAGCATTGCGGCTCGTTGCTTAAGAAGGAGGGCGACACGGTGAAAGCGGGCGAGGCCATCGCCTTGGTGGGCAACACGGGGCAGCTCAGTACCGGCCCGCACCTGCACT
>JAJPYP010000072.1:988-4676 GCA_021204885.1 Prevotellaceae bacterium | reverse complement strand
AAGGGGTGGCGGCAATGCTGTTCTATTCGTTGGGCGAGCTCTTTCAAGACAAGGCGGTGGACAAGGCCATGCGCAACATCGGCGCGTTGATTGACGTGCGTCCCGAGACGGTCACGGTGGTGCACGAGAAGCATGAAGACCGCGATACAAACGGATGGGTGCGCCTCACCGTCAATCCACGGCATGTGAAAGTGGGCGAGATTATCGAGGTGAAGGTGGGCGAGCGTGTTCCTTTGGATGGCGTGCTGACGGATGAAGTGGCCGCTTTCAATACCTCCGCGCTGACGGGCGAAAGCCTTCCCCGCGATATATGGCATGGGCAGGAGGTACTGGCCGGCATGATTGCCACGGACAAGGTGGTGAGGCTGAAAGTGACCAAGCCATTCGACAAGAGCGCCCTTGCACGCATCTTGGAGTTAGTGGAGAACGCATCGGAACGGAAAGCGCCCGCCGAGCAGTTCATCCGCAAGTTCGCCCGCATCTATACGCCGGCGGTTACCGCATTGGCCGTGCTCATCGTGGTGGTGCCGTTTATCTACTCGCTATGCGACGGCGCGTTCTCGTTTGTCTTCAACGACTGGCTCTACCGGGCGTTGGTGTTCCTTGTCATCTCCTGTCCTTGCGCCTTGGTGGTAAGCATTCCGCTGAGTTACTTCGGGGGCATCGGGGCGGCCTCGCGCAGGGGCATCCTCTTCAAGGGAGGCAACTACTTGGATGCCATCACGCGCGTCAATACCGTGGTGTTCGACAAGACGGGAACGCTCACGCAAGGTTCTTTCTCGGTGGAGTCGTGCCATGCCGTCGAGGGGAACAAAGAGGCTGAGACGCGCCTTGTGCAACGCATCGCGTCGGCCGAACAGGACAGCACCCACCCCATCGCCACAGCCATCGTCAGCTATGCCATGGAACAAAAGGTCAAGCTGCTGCCTACCGTGGGCACCAAGGAGATACCCGGTTACGGAATGGAGACCGAAACAGGCGGGGAACGGCTGCTTGTGGGCAACACCCGTCTGTTGGAACGTGCGGGCGTGGCTTATCCCAAAGAGGCGTTGGCAGGGATTGCCGGCACCCTCGTGGTATGTGCCGTGAACGGACGGTATGCCGGTTATCTGCTTCTGGCCGACCGCTTGAAGCCCGACGCGAAGCAAGCCGTCGACGCGCTGAAAGCATTAAATATCAATAATATTCAAATCCTCTCGGGCGACAAGCAAGCAATTGTCACTACCTTTGCCCGGCGCATCGGCGTGACGGAGGCTTACGGCGACTTGTTGCCTCAAGACAAGGTGGCCCACATAGAAGCCTTGCGCAAGGAGAGCGGCCGCGAGGTGGCTTTCGTGGGCGACGGCATCAACGATGCGCCTGTATTGGCGTTGAGCCACGTGGGCATCGCCATGGGGGGATTAGGCAGTGACGCCGCCATAGAGACGGCCGATGTGGTTATCCAAACCGACCAGCCCTCCAAAGTGGCCACCGCCATCCATGCGGGCAAGCAGACGCGCCGCATCGTTTGGCAGAACATCTCGCTCACCTTCGGGGTGAAGTTGTTGGTGCTGATATTAGGTGCCGGCGGATTGGCCACCTTGTGGGAAGCGGTCTTTGCCGATGTGGGCGTGGCGTTGATAGCCATCCTGAATGCCATGCGCATACAGAGGTTGATAAAGTGAGACAGATGCGCGGCATCGGCATGGCGGCATAAGGAAAGACAAGAGGCTATATATTATGGAAGAGAACCGTTACTTGGAACAATTGAGAAGAAGGGAAATCGCGCCCACCGCCATCCGCCTGCTCGTACTGAAAGCCATGCAGCAAGCCGGGCGCACCGTCTCCCTGCTCGACTTGGAAGAGATGCTCGACACCGTGGACAAGTCCACCCTGTCGCGCACGCTCAGCCTCTTCCTCTCCCACCACTTGGTGCACAGCATAGACGATGGCACCGGCTCCCTGAAGTATGCCGTGTGCAGCGACAGCTGCTCTTGCCAAGTGAATGACTTGCACACCCACTTCCACTGCCTTCGTTGCAACAAGACCTTTTGCTTCACCAACATCCCCACCCCCTTGGTGAACCTGCCCGACGGATTTACCGTGGAGAGCATCAACTATGTGGTGAAAGGAGTGTGCCCCGACTGCGCACGCAAGGGGGGAAAGGCATAGACCGATAATTATAGGTGACATGAAAAACCCTTTGACGCCTCACGGCGTCAAAGGGTATCATTCGTAATCTTTTATTTGTATGAAAAAACGGGTGGACCTGGAGGGTCTTAAAATAATCTTGAACGCCAACCACTTGTAAAATCCGTACACGATTCTGTACACGAAACGGCGGATTTTTAACGTTTCGGGAGGAGCTTCCGACCCCTCCCGATGCCGCCTCAAAAGCCCGGCTTTTGACCGTTGTCAATGCCGCGAAGTCATATAATCCGGGGGAGAATCCCAATCTATTTCCTCACGTAATATATGGCTTCTCCGCCGCCCAAGGACGCGCTTATCCGCAGGTTGTCCCCGTTCAGGGAGTAATATACGGTTTCACCGCTTCCGTCGCTCAAAACGGTTGTTATCGTCGTCTCCGTCGACGACCATGTGAACGTCTCCTTCCCTTGTTCGTCCACTACTCCGTAACGCATGACGCCTTCATACCCGGTATGGTTCGAGTAGAGTTCAAAACAAAAGAGTTCGTCAATATCGTCCGAGTCCTCGACCCATGCTCCCACGAGAGCGCTGTCGTCAAAGCTTGATTTCCCATCGTCATCCGATGAGCACGCCGCGAACGTCACGGCTGCCGCCAGCATGGCGGCGAACAACAAAGTCCTTTTCATAATCTTATAGTTTTATCCGTATTAATTCGTTTCGGAGCGGTTCAAACCGGCCTCAAATACCCAGCTTTTCCGTATCGTCGCCAATATAATTCATGTCCTCGTCGAAGTACACGCGGTCGGTCAGCGGTACGCGCGTGTTGAACAGCGGGTTGAATATCGAGTATCGGTGATGGACGACGTAACGGTACACCTTGCCGCTGTCCCTGTCCGGAAGGAGCCCGTTAAGGAGGTCGAACTTGTCCTTGTTGTTCTTTATGTAATCCAAGGTGGCCGCCGATGTCTCCCGGTATTCGTCGAGCCTTGAATCCTCGAACACCTTTTTATAGTAACGCCACAGGACGTAGTTGTACTCCCACGAGTATATCGTGACATCGTCCCAATGCTCCATGAGGGAATCGGCCATCTCGGTGGCCTCGCGCAATTCTGTATGGTAAGACGTGGCGTCCTTAAGGTCACCGCGCATCATGCGCTCCTCGAAATTCGGGACGACCCTCTCGAAAAGGCCGAGTTCCCAGTTCCTTTTCTCTCGGAACCCTTCAAGACTGTCCTTCTCGCCTTCGATGAACGGGAGTTCCTCCAGCAGGGAGTCCACCATCTGCGCCACCATGACCGTGTCTACGGTATAGCCAACCAGCTTGTATTTGAGGTCGAACCCCTCGCTCCTGTCCTCGACGTATTTTCTAAGACTCTGTTCCAGCTTTCCTCCGGAACATCCGGAAAGAACCGCCGCGCCGATGAGGTACAGCAAACATAACACCTTTTTCATAAAAAAAATAATTCTAATGGTAACGGGAGGCAAATTTAGCCCATGTGCATATCATATCAAAATAACCGTACAATGTTATAAAACATATCAATAAAACGTAAAAGAGAAT
>JAJPYP010000072.1:0-978 GCA_021204885.1 Prevotellaceae bacterium | reverse complement strand
CGCCTACATATAGGCAAAAGAAAGCCCCGGCTTCGGTCGGGGCTGCTCTCTTTTCAATCGGGAAACAATTCCTTGGGGTCTTTGCCAAACGCCTTGCCGATGGCCTCTTTGGCCTTGCAGCTCGGCTTCCTGCGCCCTATCGCCCAGCTGATGACAGTGTCGCGCGAGCATCCAGTGGCCGCCGCCACACCGTCTACGAAAGCGTCGCGCGGCGTGGGCGGTATGGGCTTGGCGAGGGCTTCGCGATATAATTCAATGAATGTCATAATCAATCTCTACCTAAGAAGCCGTTGTCACCTCGCCACAACTCGTCAATGTGAAAGAGGTCGCTTGCCGTCTCGTTTATCTGCCGGCAGATGTCGCGCTGCCACTTCCAGCACTTCTCGCCTATCTCGTCCTCGTAGAATACCTTATCAAACCATTCGATGGCCGTGCCGTCCTCGTCCATGTCGGGGCTGTCGTCGACATGCTTCTCAACGAATGCCTTGCAGGTATCCATGATATCCTTTTCCATCGCCTTGAATTTCTCGGAAACTTTGCGGCTGTCACTTTCGGTATCATCGCGTAGTTTCCAATGGTAGCTTTTCGCCCACCTATCTCTCACTTCTTCAATCTCGTCGCAGACACTGTCCTCGTCCTCGTCATTCAATTCGCCCAACTTCTTAATGGCGGCTATCTCTTCATTGGCACTCTTGGCGGCATCCGCCTTCTCGTTGTAGAAGTTGGCCAAGCGCGAAGCGGCACATTCCAGCTGATAGGTGTAATACCCTTGTTCCAAAATCTCTGTAAATTCTTTCCGTGTCATAATGCTGTGTATTAATTGGTTTGTTTTTCTGCTACAAATGTACATTAAATTAATGTACAAACCAAATAGCAGGCAATCATTTAACACTTTTTAAGGCATAGACCATTTTCGCGAGGTAACGGAATTGGTAGATGAAAGGGCGGATAAAGTTGTCCGATTTGGATATATTTCTG